>JALRHN010000087.1 GCA_023259575.1 Candidatus Kapaibacterium sp.
CATCCGCCTATTTGTTCTGGCTTAGACCAAAAAGTAGGGTTTCTTGGGTCTGATACGATAGATTGTCCCTGAACAGAATGAAAGCCCAGAATTATTAATGGAATAATCAGAAAATGATGTAATTGATTCATTGTATAGTTGTATTCAATGTAGATTAAATGAAATTGCTTGTATAAAACCTTTGCACCAAAATTTACAGCTTTAATACTTGTTAAACAAAGGTTTTAATTTAACGTATGTGTCTGCAAATAATTTTTTTATGGAACTTAGATTTATATCTATCATGTTAAGTTTTTGAGTTATGTTTTTCTAATGCTTACTATTTCCTTTTTATGAACACTTCTGAAATACTCTTAACATCAAAAGATATGAAATCGCATGATGAATCATTTCTGTATAAAGGTGCCAGAGGTGCAGCAATAAGAATTTTAAGTCGATTTGAAAGAAGTGATTCATATCTTGATAAATTATTAGAATATGAATTAAGAATTGGAGACTTAAATATACAAGACAAAGCACTTCTTACTGAATTAGTTAATGGTACTATACGATGGATGGGGAAATTAGATTGGGTTCTAACTGGTTTTTATCATGGAGAATTTGATAAATGCTTAACCCCAATTAAAAATGCAATGAGAATTGCACTATATCAAATCATGTTTCTTAATAAAATTCCACATGCAGCTGCAATTAATGAAAGTGTAGAAATAATTAAAAGAATAAAAGGCGATAAATCTGCTGGAATTGTAAATGGAGTATTAAGAAATATTACAAGAAACTTAGATAATATTAGATATCCAAATCCGGAAGAAGATAAAATATGGTATTATTCAGTTGTTTATTCTCATCCTAAGTGGTTGGTTAAACATTGGATGGATATAATGACTGAAGAACAATTAGAACTTTTGTTAAAAGCTAATATTGCACGTCCAATATTAACATTAAGAGTAAATACATTAAAATCTTCTGTAGATACTATTATTCAGTGGTTAGATGAACATTCTATATCCTATACAGTATCTGAATTACATAAAAATTCAATTTTAGTAAGTTCTTTAAGAGATATATCGTCCAGTGATATATTTAAGGAAGGATTAGTTACTGTACAGGATTCTAGTGCTTCTATGGCAGCACTTTTAACAAATGCACAACCTGGCATGACTGTCATTGATCTATGTGCTGCACCAGGAGGTAAATCCTTTTATGTGGCTGAACAAATGAATAATCAAGGGACAGTTCTGGCTTTAGATAAGTATGAAGCAAAAATGCGTTTTCTCTCAGAGGGAGCTCAAAGATTAGGAATTGATATTATTGAGCCTATTATTGCTGATGCTACAAGTTTTAATCATGAACAAGTTGATATTGTAATGACAGATGTTCCGTGTACGGGCTTTGGTACATTATCCAAAAAGCCTGATATCAAATGGAAAAGAGATCAGGCAGATATCGCAAAATTAATTCCCCTGCAAAGAGAAATATTGAATCATGCAGCATCACTTGTTAAACCAGGAGGAGTATTAGTCTATTCTACTTGCACTATAGAGCCAAAAGAAAATCAAGAAAATATAGAATGGTTTCTTGAACAGCATCCAGAATTTTATCTAGATGATGCAAAAAAATATTTACCATCAGAAATATGTTTTGATGGGTACATGAAAACTATACCAGGAATTTTTGCTGTAGACGGAGCATTTGCTGCCAGACTAGTAAAACATTAATTTTTTTTGGCAAAAGCGATATCTGGAATGCTTTGAACTGATGCTTCAAATTGTATAAAAACCCCTTTATTATCTTTTTGAATAACAGATCCATTCTTTGCCTTTACAAACATTTTAATATAGTTTCTAGAAGCAGTTTTTAATAATAAGATAAACCCTTTGTCTTTTTCTTGAATGTCTGAAGCCACATTTTCTAAAGGGTTTAATGCAGTACCAATTGGGGAAGTATCAAAAATCTGACTTAAACTGTCTATATCTTGATACACGAAAGGATTGATGCCGAAATTAAAAATATATGTGTTTCTTGCCGAAACTCCCGTTTGTATGCCCTTAGCTATTTTACCATTATTATCTACAAAAGAACTTGCTCTTGGGGTTGAAATGGAATAAGAAATAGGGTTTACAGAAGAATCTGCGACTAAACAGATATCCCATAGAGAGGCATTTTGTATTGACAATGTAGATCCATTCAGAAAGTTATATCCACAATCTAGTGATTCATTGAAATAAAGTGGTCCCTCAACTCTTTTGGCTGCAGCCCATTTAATATCAATTGGATTACTTACAGTGTCTGCAGATCTTGCTTGAACTCTAAATGTAAATACAACACCTTCATTTAAATCATTAAATTGATATACCGAATCATTTCCTATCTGTTCGGTTCGGATAACACTGAGCATTGGATCTAATAAAGAAACTGTATAACCTATTACGGCACTTTTTGGGGGTGTCCACTTAATTCTTACAGAATTTTGATTAATAGAGGTGGCCATTAAATTACTTGGTTTAGAAGGCATATTAATTGAAGGATATGTAGTGCCTTCACAGCCAATAAACCCACATGCAAGCCCTAATAATATCACCCATTGGAACATCTTATTCATAACTTATATCCTAGACAGCTTTGATAATTTTGACCGTAAATTAATAACTCATTCAATGTGATTCAACTAAGTTCTTTATTAAATTAAAATAATCAAGTAAATACATTGAATTTTGATGTAATAGCATTCTTATTCATCTCATTTTTCTATTTTTGCATTCTTTGCTAAAGAATAATTATATAAAATGATTACACCAATCATGATACAGAGAGTTAATTATGCAATTGTTTGAATCACTTGCCCAGTTTGGCCATGAAGAAGTTCTTTTTTACTCTGATCCTAAAACTGGTCTAAGAGCCATAATAGGCGTGCATTCTACGGTTCTAGGGCCTGCATTAGGCGGAACTCGTATGTGGAATTATACAAATGATCAAGAAGCTATCACAGATGTACTTCGATTATCTAGAGGTATGACATATAAAGCTGCCGTTGCTGGATTAAATCTTGGTGGAGGAAAAGCTGTTATTATTGGTGATGCCAAAACTCAGAAAACTGAAGGTCTTTTTAGAGCATATGGTCGTGCTGTTGAATCTTTAGGCGGTAGATATATCACCGCTGAAGATGTAAATACAAATGTAAGAGATATGGATTGGATACATACAGAAACTGAATATGTAACTGGAGTAGGTGGTATTGGTGGAAGTGGAGATCCATCTCCTTTTACTGCATATGGAGTGTATTGTGGTATTAAAGCTTGCGCTAAAAAACAATTAGGAAAAGACTCTGTTTCTGGATTAAAAGTGGCTGTACAAGGTGCAGGAAATGTTGCTTCATATGTAGTTAAACATTTAACCAAAGATGGCGCAACAGTATATGTAACTGATATTTACGAAGATAAAGCAAAGAAATTAGCCTCAGAGACAGGAGCGCATTATGTTTCTCCAGAATCTATTTTATCTATTGATTGCGATATAGTATCTCCAAATGCATTAGGTGCAATTTTAAATGATACTACAATTTCTCAGCTAAAATGTTCGATTATAGCTGGTGGGGCGAATAATCAATTAGAAGATGAAGTAAAGCATGGCGAAATGTTAAAAGCTAGAGGTATATTATATGCTCCAGATTATGTTATTAATGCTGGTGGCTTGATGAATGTTGCCTCTGAAGTAGATGGATATAATAAAGAATCTGTATTACGCAAAGCGGAAGGAATATATGATACTTTGTTAACTATATTTTCTTTAAGCGAAGCACAGAATATTTTAACGATACAAGCATCAAATGCGCTTGCTGAACAAAGAATAGCAAGTGTAGCACATGTTCATAGAACATTCAATGGTCAAACAATCATAAATCGTTGATATTTAGTTAATTATTAATTCATTAAAACAAGTTTAAAGTGGTATCTGAATTTCCAATTAGCCAATTTAGGCAAATCAATGGAACACGCAGAATGGCTCGCGAAAAGGTGATGCAATTGCTTGTTTCATGTTCTTCCTCTGATATTTCTTGGGAGGAGATATTTCCACATATAGTTTTTAGGAATTTTAGTTTTCTGGAACATGAAGCAGAGCCCCAAAAGCTATTAACTCCAGAAGAAATTAATGAATTGGAATCAGATACAAGAATTCATTGGGAAGAGAGTGAATTAGATTTTATCAAAGAATTAATACAGTATACTCTAGAAGAAACAGAATTTACTGATGGATTATTAGAACGATTTGCTCAAAATTGGGAATTAGAAAGAATCGCATTAATGGATAGAGTGCTTTTAAGAATGGCAACAGCTGAACTTATTCATTTTGAGACAATTCCAACAAAAGTGACAATTAATGAAATTATAGAATTAGCTAAAAGATATTCTACAGATAAAAGCAATGTTTTTATTAATGGAGTATTAGATGCAGTTGTAGTAGAGTTAATTGCTGAAAACAAACTGTCTAAAAGTGGTCGTGGATTAATTAGTTAAATGATAATATTTGTGTTTAGCATTCACATAGGATTCATAAACTTATGAAGGCAATTATTCCAGTTGCTGGTGTAGGCACCAGATTAAGACCTCATACATATACTTTGCCTAAAGTATTGCTAAATGTTGCTGGAAAACCAATTCTGGGCCATATTCTGGATGCTTTACAGCAACATAATATTGATGAAGCAACAATAATTGTTGGCTATATGGGTGATTTGGTAGAAGACTATGTTCGCCGAAATTATTCGATGAATGTTACATTTATCTATCAAGAGGAAAGGCTTGGTTTAGGACATTCTATCTGGATAGCCAGAGAACAAATCACAGATAATGAACCACTTTTGATTATTCTTGGTGACACTATTTTTGATGTTGATTTAAGCCTTGCTACAAATTCTCGATTTAGTACATTAGGCGTTAAATCTGTAGACGATCCAAGACGATTTGGAGTAGTTGAATTAGAGAAAGGATTTATATCCAGGTTAATTGAAAAGCCAGAAAATCCAACAACAAACTTAGCATTGGTAGGATTATACTTTATTAATAATCCAAAATTATTAGTTGAATCTTTGCAAACATTAATTGATAATAATATTCGTACTCGAGATGAATATCAATTAACTGATGCCTTGCAAATGATGATAGATAAAGGTGAAAAGTTTACAACATTTCCCGTAGAAGGTTGGTATGATTGTGGGAAACCAGAAACATTGCTTTCTACAAACCGATATTTATTGGATGGAAAGTCAACATATAAAACTCCAGAAGGAGCAGTTATTATTCCACCTGCTTTTGTAGCTGAAAATGCAATTGTTGAGCGTTCTGTCATTGGACCATATACTACAGTTGCATCTGGTGCCACTGTAATAGATAGCGTTGTTAGAGATTCCATCATTAGTGATGGCGCTACTGTAACAGCCTCTACATTAGAGCAGTCAATCATTGGTAATAATGCGATTGTGAAAGGTAAGTTTTCGCGATTAAATGTTGGTGATTCAAGTGAAATTGACCGTAGTTAATACTTACAACATCATTTTATATTTTTACTAGATTTTTTATGTCATATTTATTTACGTCTGAATCCGTATCTGAAGGACATCCCGATAAGATTTGTGATCAAGTTTCGGATGCTGTTTTGGATGCTGTCTTAAAAGAAGATCCCACAAGTAGAGTTGCATGTGAATGTTTTGCATCTACCGGCCTGATTATGGTTGGTGGAGAAATCACTACTGAAACATATATTGATCTTCCAGATATTGTAAGGGAAGTAATCAGAAATATAGGCTATACAAAAGCTGAATATAGATTTGACGCTGATTCTTGTGCTGTATTAAATGTGATAAATCGTCAATCTCCTGATATTGCTATGGGCGTTAATACAGGTGGTGCTGGCGATCAAGGTATGATGTTTGGATATGCATGCACAGAAACAGAAGAATTAATGCCAGCAGCTTTAATGTATTCTCATGCTTTAGTAAAAAAATTGGCAGATATCCGTAAGCAACAATCCTCTTTAATGCCATATTTAAGGCCAGATGCAAAAGCTCAAGTAACTTTAGCATATAGTGATTCTGGTGATATTACAAGAGTTGATGCGATAGTAGTATCTACCCAACATGACCCAGTTAATAGTCAATCTATTATTCATAATGATGTAATGGAACATATTGTTAAACAAGTTATTCCTTCTCATTTAATAGATTCTCAAACAAAGTTTCATATCAATCCTACCGGTAATTTTGAGATTGGTGGGCCACATGGCGATACAGGATTAACTGGCCGTAAAATAATAGTTGATACCTATGGCGGAAAAGCACCTCATGGTGGTGGGGCTTTCTCTGGTAAAGATCCTACAAAAGTAGATCGATCAGCTGCCTATGCAGCCAGACATCTAGCAAAAAATATTGTTGCTGCTGGCCTTGCTAAAGAATGTACAATACAAGTTTCTTATGCAATCGGTGTAGCTAATCCAGTATCATTATATGTTGATACACATGGAACCAGTTCTATTCCTGGAACTGTTATAAGCCAATTCATCATGAAGAATGTTGATATGACACCTTCAGGAATAATTAATCGTCTAGATTTAAGAAGACCGATTTATCAAGAGACTGCTGCTTATGGGCATTTTGGTAGAAAACAATTCCCATGGGAACAAGTAGATTTGGTTAGCCTTTTTTCTACTATCTCTTAATCATATAAATAGAAATTATTATCCACTACTTAGATCAGTAAACACATGTCTGCTGAAACACATTCTCATACAGGTTCCTCAGGAACTCAATTACCTTCTAAAAAAGAGCAAGGTTCATTTAGCGAAGAAATAGGTAAATATTGCGTTCGTGATATTAATCAAGCCGAAGAAGGTAGAAAATTAATTGATTGGGCAGAAGCTAATATGCCCGTTATGATGCATTTACGCGAAAAGTACAGTAAAACAAAGCCTTTTGCAGGTTATCGTTTAGCTGGTTGCTTGCATGTAACTAAAGAAACTGCTGTATTGGTAGAAACCTTTAAAGCAGCAGGTGCAGAAGTTTTCTGGTCTGGTTGTAACCCTTTGTCTACAAATGATCCAGTTGCTGCTGCTTTGGCTGCAAATGATATATCAATTTATGCATGGCATGGCAATCACGAAGATTTCTATTGGTGTATTGATAGAACTATTGATAATCGACCACATTTAACCTTAGATGATGGTTGTGATTTAATCAATACAGTACATGAACATCATATTGATTATGCTAAAAATGATGTAATTGGTGGTACTGAAGAAACCACTACTGGAGTTCATCGTTTACGAGCTCGTTCTGCCGATGGAAAGTTATTCTATCCTGTTTTTGCTGTGAATGATGCAGAAACAAAATGGGATTTTGACAATGTTTATGGAACAGGACAATCCACTTTAGATGGAATTCTTCGCGCTACTAGTGTTATGCTTGCTGGAAAGAATTTTGTTGTTGCTGGACATGGCCACTGCGGTTCTGGTGTGGCAAAAAGAGCTGCCGGAATGGGATCTAATGTTATTATAACAGAAGTAAAAGCAACAGCAGCAATTAAAGGTATTCTAGAAGGTTATGAAGTTCGTTCTATGGACGAAGCAGCGAAAATCGGAGATATTTTCTGTACTGCTACTGGTATGAAAGATATTATCCGTAAGCATCATTTTGAATCTATGAAAGATGGAGCAATTGTATGTAATACCGGACATTATGATTGTGAAATCAATATAAAAGAATTAGAAGAAATCTCTGTTAAAAACCGCACAATACGTCAAAATTGTCAAGAATATACTCTTGCTGATGGACGTCGTATTTTTGTTTTAGCAGAAGGCCGTTTAGTTAATTTAGCAGCTGCCGAAGGACATCCATCAGAAGTTATGGACATGTCTTTTGCAAATCAGTTCTTATGCCATGTTAAATTAGTTGAAAGTCATCGTGCAGGACAAAAACTTCCTGTAGAAGTTATTGATATTCCTGTTTCACAAGATGAGTTTATAGCTGAATTAAAACTTAGCACTATGGGCTTAACGATAGATAAACTAACTAATGAACAAATAGAATATGCAAGCAATTATCAAGAAGGCACCTAATTGCTTTCGATAATATAATACTATGAAGCCTCTAGATTAATCTTTAGAGGCTTTTTTTATCAATTGATGTTTTTCTGCATAATCGATAATTATTTTAGCATTTTCTTCATGGTCAATCGTGGATAAAGAAATTCTATGAATTAAGGACTGATCTCTTCTTAACATTCCAAATGTATATGTATTATCATAATATTCTAATGCATAAGAAAAACAAGTAGCTAAGTCACCTTCAGTTAAGCTTTGCTCAGCTTTGCTAAATACTAATCCACCCAATCTTTTTTTAATTCTTGACAATGAATGTTGTAATATAGAAATGTCTGTTTCCCTATATTGATCAACAAGGAATTGTACTCTTATTGATTTGGGAATATCGATAAATAAAACAGGGGACTTCTGAATCTGTGTATATAGAGCCAATGGCAATATATTTGTTCCAATTTTTCTACTTTCATCTTCAATCCAAATTGAACTGCTAATTGAATCAGGAATTGATGCTGATAATCGATTTTCAAAATCCTCTTGAGAAGTCTGAGGTTTACAACCTATCGAACCAAATGCCGAACCTCTATGATGAGCAATATCTTCTATATCAATGATTTGTTCACCAATATTGCTTAAAGAATGTAATATATTCGTTTTACCAGAACCTGTATAACCACCAATTATAATCAACGGTAATGTGTTTGCTAATCTTTCAAGGGTATAGTTTCTATATGCTTTATAACCACCTTCTAAGACTACTGCATTAAATCCATAAAAATTTGCTAGCCATGCCATTGCTTTGCTTCTCATTCCACCGCGCCAGCAATGGAAT
>JALRHN010000088.1 GCA_023259575.1 Candidatus Kapaibacterium sp.
AAATGGATTTATCGTAGGAAATGATTATCAAAGAATAAATACACGAATAACATTAGATCAAAAAGCTAATGATTGGTTAGATATTGGAGGTACTTTTAATGCCAATAGAGAAGAAAATAATCGTGTAAATTCTGCATGGGCAGGTGGTTTTGGTAATGCATTTTCTGCATCATTACCAATCTTCCCAATTCGTGATACAACAGGAAATTATTGGCGTCCACAATCTGGTTTAAACCCAGTAGCTGATCTTGAAAACAGAAAATTTCTAGCAACAACATGGCGCTTATTTGGGAATGGATATGCCCAACTTAATGTTCATGAAAATCTAAATATTCGCTTTACTGGTGGTGTAGATTTTATGAGCTTGAGAGAAGACAGATTTACTCCAATTATTATAAGCGCAGATCCATCTGCTGAGGAACGTCGAGTAGAAGTATTTAACTGGACAAGTAATGCAATTCTTACATGGAAAGCACTGCAAACCGATAATCATTCTCTAACAATTGTTGGAGGTATGGAAGCCCAAAGATCTGAACAAAAAGATTTAGGCACAACTGGCAATACATTCCCAAATAATTACTTTACTACGCCTCAATCCGCATCCGTAAGAAATGGATATGCATATGCAACCCAATATGGTATCATATCATATTTAGCCAGAGCAAACTATTCTTTAGAAGATAAATATATTTTTAGTGCAAGTATCCGTACCGATGGTTCATCACGATTTGGACAAAACAATAGATATGGTACATTCCCAGCAGCATCAGCAGCATGGATCCTTAGCAATGAAGATTTTCTAAAAGGTAATGAAGCATTAACATTTGCCAAGCTACGTGTAAGTTATGGTATAAGTGGTAATGCTGCTATTGGTGATTTTACATGGCAAGGGGTCTATAATACAGGTAGCAATTATAATGGCTTACCTGGTACAATGCCAGGACAATTACCAAATAGTGATTTAACATGGGAAACATCCAGACAATTAGATCTTGGCTTTGATTTTGGATTATTTAATGATAGAATTTCTGGTTCTGTAGGATATTATAATAGAATGAGTTATGGTATGCTACTTAATGAACGCGTTCCTTCATCTTCTGGTTTTAGTTCAGTTATTAAAAATGTTGGAGAAATGAGCAATAAAGGTTTAGAAATCAATATTCGGTCTGTAAATATCAGCACACCAGAATTTGAGTGGACAACAGATTTTAATATAACTTTTAATACAAATAAGATTGAATCCTTGGGTAGTATCACAAATCCTGATGGTATCGATTTAGGATTTGGTGAAACCAGAGCAATCGTTGGATATCCATTTGCTTCTTTCTTTATTGTTCGCTCTGCAGGTGTTGATAAAGCAACTGGTGAACCAATTTATTATCGTCCAACTTCAGATTCTGTAAATGGTAAAGCTGTCCAAAATAATGGTGTGAACGGTAGGCCTTTAGAACTAGAAGAAGCGCGTGATGCAAATGGAAAGCCATTACCATGGAGCGCAAATTGGCGAGTTCCTACCGGTAAGAATTATCCAGATGCATTTGGAGGTATTACAAATACATTCCGTTTTGACAATTTTGATATTTCAACTCAATTTGTGTATCAAATAGGAAATTCCGTTTATGATGATGCAGGTAAACGTCTTGTTGGTAATATGGGATTTGGTTGGAATCAAATGGAAATGACTTTAGACCGCTGGCAAAAAACAGGTGATGAAACCTCAATTCCTAAATTAACTCTAACAAAAAATAGAGATATTAATACCGATAGGTTTATCTATAATGGTGATTTCCTTCGTTTAAGACTTCTTACTATTGGCTATACATTACCTAAATCAATGATTCAAGGAATGGGCTTCTCTTCTTTGAGAGTGTATATTACCGGAACAAATCTATTAACTTTTACCAAGTATCCAGGCTGGGATCCAGAAGTTGTTCGAGATCACAATGGCGATCAACAACGCAATGGAAACCAAGGAGTTACTTATCTTACTCCTCCACAAGCAACATCTTATAATTTAGGTATTAATGTAGATTTCTAAATCACGGTATTCATCAATAAGAAAGGAATATATAATGAAATATATGAGTAAAAAAATAGCATTAACTCTTTATATCGTATTAAGCTCTCTTGCTTTTGGAGCTTGTTCTGATGTATTAGATGTTCGCAATGAAGGACAATTATCCACAGAGGCAGCTTTATCAGACGCTCGCTCTGTTAATGTTGCAATGACAGGAATTTATAATTCACTGCAGAATATCCTTGGTTCTGGCATTCCAGCAGCACCTACAGAGGCTTTAGCAGGTGATATTAATTATGTAGGTAGCGATTATGGTTATTTAGAGATATGGAATCAAAATATGTCTTTATTTACACCTCAATTTCGTGGTATGTGGGAAAACACCTATCGTGGAATAAATGCTATCAATAATGTATTAGTTTCAATGCCAGATATTGCTGATTTAACAGAAGCGCAAAAAAAGCAAATTGAAGGAGAATGTAAATTCTTACGTGGTGTTATGATTTTTGAAGCCCTTAGAATGTGGGGACATCAATATGGTTATAAAGCAGATAATTCTCAACCTGGTATCATAATTCGAACAACTCCAACCCGAGGAGCTGCAGGCCTTACAATTGGTCGATCAAGCGTTGAAGATTGTTATAAACAAGTTATTAAAGATATAAAAGAGTCAGAAGCTTTATTATCTGATGCTAAAAAAGATGGTTATGCTACCAAATCTGCTGCACAAGCATATTTAGCTAGAGTATATTTTCAAATGAATGATTTTACCAATGCATATTCTTATGCAGATGCGATAGTAAAAAGTGGCAAATTCTCATTAACAACTGTGCCACGTGATGCATTCTATAAAGCATTCAATTCTGAAGCTATCATGCAAATTGCAATTACAACCCAAACAAATACATTTGGATCTATCAGAGGCATGTATCAAAAAACTGCATTCGGTGAACCTCCATTTACTGTTTCTAAAAGTTTAGATAGTGCAATTGATGCATTGCCATCAAATGATTTAAGAAAGCAACAATATATTAAGCAGTCTGGCAATACTAGATATTGTATTAAATATGATACCACTATTTGCAATGTGAATATTATTCGATATGCAGAAATCTTATTTATTCATGCTGAAGCAGGTTTAGAAACTGGTAAGCCAGAATCAGAAATAAGAACTGATATTAATCTTATTAAAAAAAGAGCTGGAATTCCAGAAGACAATACCACTACTGGTAAAGCTGCACTTCTTGATGCTATCGCTAAAGAAAGAAGAATAGAAATGTGTTTTGAAGGAGATCGATTCCATTATTTAAAGCGTAGTAAATCTAATAATATTAGAGGCTTAGCTTGGAATGATAATAAATTGCTGTCCAAAATACCTGATAGTGAAATAAGTGGTAATCCAGGAATAGAATTAAATCCTTAAAAAATAATTTTTTTGTAAGTTTGCAATCAGACTATGTTACCATAACATAATATTAAGAATCAATTAAGTTCATATACTTATTTATACTTATCAATTTATAAGGTGTTTCTATGAAACGTTTTTTCTCAGTTTTAGGTCTAATGGCAATAATGGCAGGATCAGCCACTTATGCCCAAGTTGAAATTGGTTATGCTAAAGAAGGTGGCGATACTCAATATGACGCCGTAAAGTTTTTTTCCATCGATGGTAAATATGCACCAGATAAGCAAGTGACAATAGTTGCATTTACCGATAAAATGGATCCAAAACCAGCTGATGTTAAACCTGATGGTCCTGCATCTATGAATGGTGCTCAAAAATGCTTATTACACTCTGGTGCTGGAGCGAATTTCTGGGAAAAACCTGGAACAAGTGCTGATGGTACAAAAACAACTTTCGATTCAGATGGTTGGAGAAATGAAGCAATCGGTAATATGACACTTCAAGCTCCTAATATCTTTAGTCTTACATTTACTCCAAGTGTTTTCTACAAAACAGATGTAGTAACTCACTATGGAATGGTATTCAATGATGGAAAAGATGGTAAAGCAGAAGGTAAAGATAATGGTGCTGATTATAAATTGATTATCAAAGGTGCTTCTACATCTGTGAAAGATGGTCAAGGTACAGCTTATGATTTAAGCCCAGTATATCCAAATCCAACGTCAAATCAAGAAATTACAATGATAAATTATCGTGTTCTTAATACTACACAACGTATCGCTGTAAAAGTATATGATATGCAAGGTAATATTGTTCGTACAATCGTTGATGAAGATCAAACTCCTGCTCAATACATGGTATATTGGGACAAAAACAATGATGCTGGTACTCCAGTTGTTTCTGGTTCTTATATATATGTTATTCAAGCTGGACAATACAGAACATCAAATACTATTATTGTAAATAATTAATACAAAATATAGCATTTCTTTTAGGCCTCTTTGCTTTAACAAAGAGGCCTTTTTTTATATATTTCATTTCTGTGAGAACTTTGTATTATGTAAATTTGATTGATTATTTTTCTATACATACATGGTCATTATCAATTTATTATACAAGAACATATGTATCAATTTTTCTTCTATATTCTCCTTTGTCTTGCAGGACTACAAACTGTTCAAGCACAAGTAGTTACGTCTACCCCAACACTTCCAACTGCAGATGATTCAATTTCGATTATATTTTATTCTGATAGAGGATCTGGTGGCTTAAAAGGTTTTACAGGCGATGTTTATGCACATACTGGTGTTATTACTTCCGAATCAACTGGTCCTTCAAATTGGCGTTATGTGAAAACAAATTGGGGACAAAATACCGCAGAAACAAGACTGACAAGATTCGCCCCAGATAAATGGCGCTTAACTATTCCAAATATTCGTTCTTATTATGGCGTACCATCTCAAGAACAAATATTAAAAATTGCTCTCGTATTCAGAAGTGCATTCTCTGATAAAGAAGGAAAAGATACTGGCAATAAAGATATTTTTATAGATCTGTATCAAATTGGTGCTATTCCAACATTCAAAAACCCATTATCTCAATCGGTTCTCTTAGAGGTAGGCGAACAATTATCATTATCTGCTTTTGTATCGTTAAATAATACTGCATTAAAGAATTTTTCTTTACTCATAAATGAAAAAGTTTATGTAGATGCAGGTATTAAAACAACAATTGATACTGTATTTACCCCTGCAAATTCTGGTACATTTATTCTTCAATTAAAAACTATTGATACTGCAAATCAGATAAAAACTTCATCAATCTCAGTGATTGCTGTGCCTGCCTCCAAACAAGTTCCCCTGCCCTCAGGAATTAGCGAAGGACTTACTATAACAAGCGATACAACAGCTATTTTTTGTCTTTTTGCTCCTTATCATAAATCTGTACATCTCATTGGTGATTTCAATTCATATACCATGATGTTACCTGAATATCAATTGAATAGAGCATATATTGATAAAGATAATGTATACTATTGGTTAGAGGTTTCAGGATTAAAACAAGGCTTAGAATATGGCTATCAATTTGTTGTGGATGGATCTATCCGCGTAGCAGATCCATTTGCTCATAAATTTCTTCATGAAACGCTTGACAATGAAATTATCAATCAAAATCGCTATCCAAATCTAAAACCATATCCAAAAGGACAAACCAGTGAATTCGTATCCGTGTTTACAATGCGTCCTAAAACTCAAACAGAAATTTATCCATATGAATGGAAACATAATTATACAAGAATTCCTCAAAAAGATTTAGTTATCTATGAACTTTTAATTAGAGATTTTACCGAAAAAAGAACATACAAAGCCATTATTGATTCATTAGACTACCTAAAAAAACTAGGAATTAATGCAATTCAATTAATGCCAATTATGGAATTTGATGGTAATCTTTCATGGGGATATGACCCAGCTTTTCATTTTGGTGCAGATAAATATTATGGGACAGAATATGAGTTAAAACAGCTTATAGATGAATCTCATAAACGTGGAATCGCTGTTATTTTAGATATTGTTTTTAATCACCTTACAGGCGCATCACCATTAATAAGAATGTGGGCAGACGGTAAATATGGTCCCCCTTCATCAATCAATCCCTATGCAAATGTTTTTGCTCCACATCCTTATAGTGTTTTCAATGATCTAAATCATGAAAGTAAAGCCCTGCAAAGATATATTGATAGAGTTAATAAATATTGGCTCACAGAGTTTAAAGCAGATGGTTATAGATACGATTTGTCTAAAGGATTTACTCAATTAGACTCTAAAGGAAATTATGGCACATGGGCAGCTTATGATGCTGCAAGAGTAAAACTTTTGCATAGAATGAAAAATGCTATTCGACAATATGATTCTACTGCTTTTTTAATTCTTGAACATTTTGCAGATACAAAAGAAGAAAGAGAGTTAACAGATAGCTCTTTTATGGTTTGGCATAATATGAATCCAACATATATAGACGCTTCTATGGGCTATATAAATGGTCAATCAGACCAAGGGACTGCATCTGTTTATTATAAAAATAGATCTCTCAATCAACCTGGAAATATAGCGTATATGGAAAGCCATGATGAAGAGAGATTAGTAAAAAAACACTATTGTTATGGGAAATCTATTGCAGGTTATACAACTAAAGATACTACCATTGCATTACAAAGATCTGCTGCTATGGCTTCTTTATTTTTCCCAATTCCAGGCCCTAGAATGATATGGCAATTTGGAGAATTAGGATATGATGAAGGACTTCAATTAACAGGATCTTGTACCGATAATGCAAGTATTCGTATGAATATTAAGCCCTTACATTGGGATTATCTTAAAGATATTCGAAGAAATAGGCTACAACAAATCTATTCAGCACTTATTAATCTCAGAGCACAAAAAGTGTTTTCCTCACTTGATTCTAAATTAACTTTTAAAGCATCTAAAGGTGATACTATTAGATGGATATCTTATGAACATCCAACTATGAATGCTTTGATTATCGCAAATTTAGATATGGTGCAAAGAACTGTAAAACCTCCATTTCCAAGTACTGGTACATATTATGACTATTTTACTGGCACGCCATTACAGATTAACTCAAATGGCAATATATTATCCTTGAAACCTGGTGAATTTCATGTTTTTACAACTGTCCAATTGCCTAAACCACCAGTAGAATCTTGGTCTGTAACAGGCTTAGACAATCAAGAAGAAATTCCAAAACAAGGAATTTTCCCTCATCCAGTAATTGCTCATCAACAGTTTACATGCTTCACTTCATTATCTAATGGAATTGCCAAAGTATATGATATACATGGTTCAGAAATTTCTTCTACCACCATAGATAATGAAGGTTTTGCGCACATGATGCCATTGCAAACCGGATTGTATAGTATTTTCTGTATAAGTAGTGATGGAACCAAGCAATCAAGACAATCAATTATAGTTCAATAATGAGAAAGTATATATTCTTCTTCATAGTACTTTTTACTCTGCATTCAACCCAGAGTAAAGAGTTTGCTGATCTTTTAATAGACATTCAGAATACACCTGATTCATTGCAAAAATCACTTCTTCTGGATGCATTTATTAATGAAAAAAAAACTTTTCCATTAATTTCAGATCAGTCATGTTTGTTTTTATATCGGGGTAGTCAATCCAGAGTAATTCTAACTGGGGATCATAAAAATTGGAGCGCAAATGGTGATACTTTACAAAGAATTCCTGGCACTAATGCGCATTATATCATAAAAAACTTTCCTCAAGATGCTCGATTGGATTATAAGCTGATTGTAGGATCTAATTGGATTTTAGACCCATTAAATCCACTTACATGTATGGGTGGATTTGGTGCTAATTCTGAATTAAGAATGTCAAACTATCCTAAACAACCAGAACTTATTCTTGACCCAACCCTACCCAAAGGAACACTCATTGATACTTCATTTAGAAGTAAAGTATTAAATAATAATCGCACCGTAAAAGTGTATCTTCCTCCTAACTATTCTGAATTCGATACTACTCAATATCCATTGATCATTTTTCATGATGGGCTAGATTATCTTCAACTTGGTAATGCAAACCAAACACTGAATTATCTCATTGCAAATAAAGTATGCGAACCTATTATTGCAGTATTTATTCCTGCTATAAATCGAAATGCAGAATATGCAGGAAATCAAATGCAACAATTCACAGAATTTGTAGTTCAAGATATTATAGGTTGGGTAGATAAACGATTTAAAACAAAAAAAGAGCCACATTTCAGAGCTGTTGCAGGAGCATCAAATGGTGGAAATATAGCCTTATACTTTGGTATGGCTTATCCAAATCAATTTGGAAAAATCGCTGCTCAGTCTAGCAATATCATTACCAGTATTTCTACAGCATATAATGCTAATACTCTTCCTTTACAAGTATATGTAGATATTGGTACTTATGATATTCCTGTACTTATACCAATGGTCAAAAATTTCAAACAGATATTATCACTAAAGAAATATAATTTTATATATAATGAATATTCAGAAGGGCATAGTTGGGGTAATTGGAAAGCCCATATAGATACATATCTTTCATGGTTTTTTCCCTATTCAACAATGAATGTGTATTCGGAGAACACGAAAGAACATCAATTCATAAAAGTTCTTCGTACTACATCGAATGATTCTGAAATGATAGTTGACTATGAAACAAGTACTTCTCTATCCCCTTTAACTATGTCATTGATTTCTGTACAAGGAGAGATTTTGTCTTCATTGACATTACCTCATACTTCCATAGGATTACATACTGATACTATGTCTGTAAAGCATTTATCATTGGCATCTGGTATGTATTTTTTACGTTTTAACAATTCCAAATCTAGTGTTACAGAGAAAATCTTTTTGAATAATAGATAATACGTTTATGAAACATTGCATTC
>JALRHN010000089.1 GCA_023259575.1 Candidatus Kapaibacterium sp.
CCTCTGATTTTGCATATGCTTGAATTGATTTCACAAAAGATGCTATTTTTTCATGTTCAAAAGGATCGATTTGTGATGTCATAAATGGATGTAAACCAGAAACCAAAACTGGAATCAAAGTAAATTCACTTGCACCATATACATATTGTAACATCAGTAAATCAATTTCTATAGAGTGCTCTGCCCTATGTGCAGAATCATCTGTAATTAATGGGACGGTGCAATTTGATCGAATTGCATCTATACAATTTTTATCTGTTTTAGTAATGCCTAAAGGCGTTTTAAAATCTTTTGATGTCAAAATAAACTGATCTGCATTACTAAAATGCGAAGTAGCAAATATAATTATGATATCTGGTGTTGCACTAGCTTTTAATGCCTGTATTGCATGAGCATATGACAATAATCCAGCTTTAATATCTGCATGTGGCATAATTAATCCGCGAAGTAATCGCTGATGATATGGCTCTATAGAATGTTCGATATTGTTCAAAAAAGAAATAATATCTTCTTTCTTCTCGGGATAAGCAGAACCAACAAGATATGGCTCTCGTATATCTGAATTCAAGAAAGCTAATTCTGTTTCTTTTTTTAATGACATAAAACGATCTGTATGCAAATAACCATGATTATCTAGATGCTGTACAAATTCGAGAATGGATTCAGCAGAGATTGATTGTTCATAGATGGAGTCAGCCAAGCCGATACATGTTTTTGGGATAGGATGTAATAATGCATTTAAGATTAATAATGATTGCATGCCAAGTAATAGCGGTTGCTTGGCATATTTCATTGGATCATACATCAGCAAATATTCTTGCTGATCTTGCATATATTTTTGCACTGTAATGTCTTGCCTTAAAGAAGGCAATAGACTTTCTACATTATAATTCATGATATATTATTGTAGTGTTTACTACAATTCCTTTGGTTTTTGTTTGTAGTTTTTTGCTTCAATCAGCCAGATATCTTTATGCTGAATGAGATATGCTTTTGCATCATCATATGCATTAGGAATTATTCCTTCTAGAATTGCTTCTTCAATTGCATTTTTAATATAACCAACAGCTGGAGATGGATGTAGAGAACAAATAGACATTATTTCTTCTCCTTTTACAGGTGATTGAAATTCCCTTAAATGATCTCTTTCCCGTACATCTACTATTTTTTGATAGACAGCTTCATAATTTCTAACATATTTTTCCGCCTTTTTGGGATTCTTTGTGGTGATATCTGCTTTACAAAGAGTAAATAAATCATCTAAATGATCACCTGCATGAACTGCTAATCGCCTAATTGCAGAATCCGTTACCCCATTATCTACTAAAACCATAGGTCTTTGATGCAATCTCACAAGTGATTCCACATAAGGCAAATATTCTAAAGGCATTTTCATTCTTCTGAATATCGTGGATTGCCATCTTGCCCCTAATTCTTCATGACCATGAAATGACCAACCTATGCCTTTAAAAAACTTCTTTGTTTTTGGTTTGGCAATATCATGCATTAAAGCAGAGAACCGTAGCCAAAGATTATCTGTCATTGTACAAATAGAATCAACTACTTGTAAAGTATGATAAAAAACATCTTTATGTGCATATTCTTGCTCGCCAATTTGCACTAATTCTACACCTGCTAAACGTTCTACTTCCGGAAATACATATGTTAATAAGCCTGTATCATGCAATATATTTAAGCCAATACTTGGTTTATCCGATTGAAGTATTTTTAAAAATTCATCAGTTATACGTTCTTGAGAAATAATCTGAATTCTAGAATTCATCTTTTTCATTGCAGATAATGCTGCTGGATCAATATCAAATTGAAGCCGAGAAGCAAATCTTGCTGCTCTCATCATTCGTAAAGGGTCATCACTAAATGTAATTTCTGGATCTAAAGGCGTTCTTAATAACTTATGTTCTAAATCTTCTATACCATGGAATAAGTCTATTAATTGTCCAAAAGACGAGGGGGCTAATGAAAAAGCCATGCTATTAACAGTAAAGTCACGTCTTTTGATATCATCTTCAAAAGTTCCCTGCTCAACAATTGGATTTCTCGAATCAGCATGATAGAGTTCTTTTCTTGTCCCAACAAATTCTAAATGATAATCTCCTACTGGTACCAAAGCAGTTCTAAACCTTTCATAAATAACAGCTTTAGATCTAAAATGATCGGCTGTTATTTGTGCAAATTCTAAAGCGTCCCCAATAACTGTGAAATCTATATCTTTTTTAACATTCCCTAAAAAATAGTCTCGAACATAACCACCTACTACAAATACAGTAAATCCATATCGTTCTGCAAGACGCGAGATTTCTAACACTAAATGATCATTAATTGGGTAGTTTTTCACGGGTGGAATATATCCTTATAATTACCAAATCCAAGCTTTGGCAGCTTGATATGCTTGTTCTGCGGCAAGATCTAAGGTATCAGCAATTGTAGTGAGATGTCCCATTTTTCTGCCTTTACGACATTCCTTTTTCCCGTATAAATGCACTGTTGTTTGTGGAAATTTAAGTGTATCAACTGGACTATCTGGTATTCCAGGACCAGATTTTGTACCAAGCAAATTTACCATAACTGCTGCAGGAACCTTTAATTCTGGAGAGCCTAATGGCAAATTGAGTACTGCCCTTATACAATTTTCGAATTGTGATGTATAGCATGCCTCTATGGTATAATGTCCAGAATTATGAGGTCTAGGTGCAATTTCATTCACTAAAATTTCTTCATCGCTGATATAGAATAATTCTATTCCAAAAATGCCGATGCCATGTATTGCTTCTACGCATTGCAATGCAATATCTTTTGCTTTTTGTGCTGCTTGTTCAGAAACTCTAGCTGGTGCAAGTACATATCTACAAATATGATTCTCTTGAATCGTTTCTACGCAAGGATATACCGCTGTCTCACCTCTTCTATTACGGGCTACCATGACGGCTAATTCTTTTGTAAAATGAACAAATTGTTCCGCCATAATTTCTTTAGGTGCTTCTGGGTCTGTAAACTTCATCCATGCCATTTTAGCATCTGATTCATTTCTGATAGTAGCATTCCCATATCCATCATATCCTAAAGTTCTTGTTTTCATGATATAAGGATATCCATATTCTTTACCAAATTCATAGGCATCATCAATAGAACGTAAAGCTGCACATTTTGTAATTGGTAATCCAGCTTTGGCAAACGTAGATTTTTGGATCCATTTATCTTGGATTAATTCTATTGTTTTAGGTAAAGGAAAAACAGGTCTATGTTCTGCAATGGAATGAAGAATGAGAGGATCTATAAATTCATTTTCTAGGGTAATAATATCTGCAGATTGATAAAAGGCCTTTACTTCTTCGGGATTATTCCAACCATTTGGAAATTCTAAATGAGTCATCATTCCAGCAGGAGAGTCAGATCCATGCTCAATAATTGCAGTTCTTAAACCTAATTTCCAAATTTCCCAGCTCATCATTTTGGCTAATTGTCCACCACCTAAAATACCAACTGTTAATGGCTTTTGTTCATATTGTGTATAGATAGAGGGAAGCATTGATTCTCTTTTATTAGTATATCTACTACAAAGTTAACGGATTCTTCTCAAGAAAAAATCCGCAATATTGTTTATGATGAATACCATAGACATTCTTGCGGATTATTTCTAGTATGAGTGTATGATGTCGACTTTTTTATCTATTGATGGTAAAGCCTTTTACTTCTATGAATGGTCCTGCATGAATTCTGCAGAAATAATTACCATTTGGCAATACATTCATAGGAACTGATAATCTATAATCTCCAGCATCTAGCACTTGGTCTACCGGTAATGCAATTTTTTCGCCAAGGGAATTATAGATTTCGATGATTGTTTTTACAGAAAAACCAATTGAATATTGAATAGCAATTTCACCTGATTCTATTGGATTTGGTGATATTTCTTTTAATGCAAATCCTGAACCAGAGAATGAAATTAATCTTCCATTTATAAAGCATCCATCTAATGTTACGGATGCTGGTTTTGTAGTTACTGGCACACATGCTGAACGATCTAATGTATTTCCTTTTAAGTCGATACCAAATCCGGTACTATCACTTAAAAGCACTAAAAATTCTGCACTAAATAAAGCAGATCCGTTTGCTGCTTTAGTACCTATTCCATTAAATGTGACACCTTTAGATGATTCTAGTGCATTTAATGTCCAACCACTTAAACCAGATTCTACTTGCAAAGATCCAGACTTATACTTTAACATATCTTCTCTAAACAACATATCAACAGATAATGATTTTAGATCTGCCTTTGTCCAATCTGAACAAGTTCCTTTGATTGTATATCGAATTGTATTTCCTGCTTTAATTTTGGTGCTTGGTGGATCGATACTAAACTCTACAGGTACAGAGAATCCTTTACCTTTTACATCAATGACTGCAGTTTTTGGATTACCATTTGCATCTTTAAGATTTAATGGAGTAACAAGAATAATTGCAGCATAATCTTTATTTTCTGTTGGAGAAAATGTTACTGTCACTGTATATGAACCACCTGGAGGAATTGCCAAAGGATAATTTGGGGCTGTAAATGCAAAACTTCCTTGATCTCCTCCATTAAATTCTAATGATCCAATAAAGAGTGTATCAGTTCCTGGATTTGAAATTGTGGCTGTACCCGTTGGACGATCGCATAATATCACAGAACCATAGTCAATTGGTGTAGTTTTGATATCTGGGAAACGAGTTTCTATACCTGTTCCTATAATATCTGCATTTGTGATTATTCGTGGATTTTCACCTGGCCCAGGTGCAGCATCAGATTTTACATCTACTGCAACTATGCGTTTTCCTACTGCTGTTGGTTTAAAACGGACAGGGATTCTTATATCTTGGGCAATCATGATAGATATATTCTTAGGTAATTGACCAGGATTTTTCCATTCAAAATCAGCAGCATTTGGTCCAGCTGCACTAAAATCAATGCTTTCGATAAATAAAGGAGCAGTAGTACTTGTATTAGCAATAATTAACTCACCATCAGTAGCTGCATAACTTCCAACTAAAACATCTGGAGTAAATTCATAACCGGTGACTTGAATTTTTGGTAATATTCCAAATCCTTTTACAGTACCACTAGCAGAACCTGCATTATCTGCAGATGCAATAACGGTTGTTTGATGTTTGCCTTCTGAAACTGGTTCAAATTCTACTGTCACAGTAATTTTAGAACCATCATTTCTTAAAATATAAGGAGCGCTAGTACTTACTGGAGGTTGTACATCAATGATTCTAAAGTTAGCATCTTGAGGCTTCTGTAGTTCTATAGTAGTAACATTTGCAGGTGCTGAACCTGAATTTGTGACATATACCTCTCTTCTTTGTAATGTCTTAACTCTACGATTTCCCCAATCTTGATCTGTAACGGTTAAACCTGGTTGAATACCAGTTCCAATCCATAAAGAATTTGGAGAGCAATCTTTACCATCGCTATCAGATTCAAATTGAACAATTATAGAATCTGACTTTGTATTTTCTGCTTTAAAACAAATTGAGTTGAAATAGACAGCTTGTTTTGGTGCGATCTTAAATGGAAATACAGGATTGGTTGGAGTAGATACACTAAATGGTGGTTTGACACCTAAAATACCAGTAACAGTTAATGTATCAGAACCGCGATTAAATACTCTTAATCCAGGCGATTGTTGATCTTTACAGACGGTATTACCTAGTGCAATTTTACCCGCGTCCCAACCTTCTTCAACTTCAATACATGGTCTTACTCCTAAACCTTGTACTTGCCAAGCAAAAACAGCACATTGTGTTTTAGCCATCAAAGAATCAACCAGAATATCCTTATCATCCCTGCTTTCTCTGTCTGGAGTAAATTCTAAAACAATGTCTCTTTCTTCGCCTGGCTTCAAGCTACTTGTATCTTTACTGATAATCTTAAAATTCTTTCCAATTTGAAGCGCAATCTCTTTTAATTCAAGAATTACTAAACTTTCATTTTTAATTTTTACTGTTTTTTGCTGAGAAGTATTAACTCTTACTTTTCCAAAATTTACTGGATCAGGTTTTAGAGACAATTTATTAACTGTATATCGAACGCTATCGATTACATAATTACCTGCTCTATCTAACACAACAAAGATTGCAAATGCATCTTTTGTTTTATCAATAACAGAAAGTTTAAAATCGAATGTAGTTACTTTGGGGTCTACTACTATTTTATCCGCAGTTAACAATTCAAGTTTATAATTGACACTTATAGAATCAATCATTTCTATTGTTGCAATACCTTGATCAATTTGCGCTGTATCTGGTGGTGGACCAAAATTTCTTAGTTCGGTTGCTGTATAGGTAAAATCTCCACACTCTTCTTTTCTTGTTAATACAGGAGGTAATGTATCAACTTGATCTAGTTTTTTAATTGCCATTGCTGCAGGCCAGCCATAAGAATCAAAATCACTAAATCCATAGATATAGCCTCCAAAAACTGTATTACTTGTAATTCTATGAGGGCCGGGCGTTACTTTTACATTTTGCCAATATAAATTTGTACCAGGAATTCTATTAGACAATAAAGTTGGTTTTGTAATCCAAATTGGTTTGCCATCTAATACAATTGACTTTAATTTTTCTCCAGCTGCATCATTAGAATCACCCACTGCAACTATATTAAACCAATTTGTTGCAAATGCAGAATTTGAAGGTGTTTGAAATACTGTTGCTTGTATATATTGTTCTTGTGGAGTTACCAATATGTAAAATGGATCGAATTGAGTACCTTTGTCCCAATTGGCTGAATAGGAATACTGCATCACTAATACTGGTTTATCAGCTTCCCATACAGATGTACCTCGAATGGATTCAACAGCACCCATGCCTCCCCATTGATTTATCTCTTCATAAAATTCACCAGCCTGAAGATTTCCTTCTCGATTTCCTAATATTTTTCCTGTCACTTTATCATAGTATTTCATTTTCCAGCGAGTATTATTTTGAGAAGCAATAATCCTGAAAAAATCACCTTTATTATCTCTTGAATACTCTACTGTGGCATATTTTTTACCCCATGCTTGAACAGGTGGAAGCATTTCAGAAATATGATCTCGACCACTTGTATTATTTGCAGGAATCATACATCTTTGATGATAGGAGATAAGTCCGACAGGTTTATTAGATACAATTTTAGATCCACTCATATCAAATACTCCACGAGTGGTTGCATCCCCTTTAATATTATATACTTGGCCTTTCATTAACAATACTTTAATTGTAGATCCAAGTTTTGTACCTTTAGATGTTTTTGCTATAGACCCACCTTTTCCTCGTAAATAGATAGATACTTCAGTATCATCTTCAGAAGCTACGATGCACATTCCTGTCGCCCATTTTCGAAATTCTAGGAAGTCATAATAACTACAATGAATATACTCAGTGCCCCAAACACTTGTTGGCAATGCCAAATATCCTTCAGATGTAACTGGCTTTGCACTTAAAACATACACAGATACTGGTGCATCAGCAAATACGTGTATTGCTATATCATCTGGAATTTCATTTGAATTTACTTCCCAAGATGGAGATATAGAACCATCTCTGGTGCTAAATGTAACCACATCTAAGGCTCTTAAAGCTTTTTTTCTACTAAATCCTGCTCCGGGAACTTCTAAATTTACAACTGTATTAGAGCTCCCAGTAACATATACTTCTAATGCATTCAAAGGAGCATTTGGATTGTCATTCATTGGAAATACAAACCAAAAATCTTTGCCTTGAGCAGAATTATTGAGTACTGCTTCTGGTGCTGGGAATTTCTTCGCAACTTCAGGGAAAAGCTTGACTGGGCTTTGAGAAAATACTGTTGAAATATCTAACAACAGAAAACAAAATGAAAGCAAGAAAAGGTGTAGAAATTTCTTCATCCTTACATTTCTCCGGGGAAGTATCTTAAAATGCTTGGTTTTTTATAAATATAAGAGCGCGCAAAATACATTTTTCTATTGATATTGATTATCTTTTTTACGCTATGTGGAAATGTTTTTATGTTTTAATTACTTGACAATACATGAACTTCTAGTACATAGTTATTCATGACAACATATTATCTATCAATCGTGTCTTACCCAAATATCCCGCTATTAAAAAAACTACTTTGCTTTTTTCTTGAAATATATCTGGCTCATACAATGTTTCTGCCTCAGCACATGAAGCATATTGTATATCAAATTGTGGTAATTCGGATAAAGTATCCAGCATATATCTATTTAATACGAGTCTATTTCGCTCGCCTAGCTGATATGCATTTTTTGCATTCATTAAAGCTTTGTAGATGATAGTAGATTGTTCCCTTTCATCTTTGTTTAGATATACATTTCGCGAACTTTTTGCCAAGCCATCTTCTTCTCTTACGGTAGGAACTATATGCATTGAACAATCAATATGTAGATCTTGAATCAGCCTTTGAATTACCAATGTTTGCTGATAATCTTTTTGTCCAAAGTATGTATGATGTGGCTTAGTACATAACAATAACTTAGCAACAACTGTTGCCACACCTTCAAAATGACCAGGCCTAAAAAAACCTTCGAATGTATTAGTGATATTTCCAATAGAAATTGAAGTACTAAAGTTGGCAGGATACATCTCCTCTTTTGTTGGATAAAACAATATATTGCCTTGTGATTGCTCTATGATAGCGCAATCTCCTTCAAAGTTTTTAGGGTAAATTCCATAATCTTCAGTCGCAGAAAATTGCAATGGGTTAACAAATACACTAACTATAACGATATCATTTTCTGATGCAGCTTTTTGTATAAGTGCCGCATGGCCTTCATGCAAGAAGCCCATTGTCGGAACAAATC
>JALRHN010000008.1 GCA_023259575.1 Candidatus Kapaibacterium sp.
ACATCTCTTATTGATTCTTGATTTGTAAGCAGCATTACAAGCCTATCAATTCCAATTCCGAGTCCAGCTGTAGGAGGCATTCCTACTTCGATAGATTGTATAAAATCTTCATCTAAAATCATAGCTTCTTCATCTCCATCAGCCCTTACCAGTGCTTGATCTTCCAAGCGTTTCCTCTGATCAATCGGATCATTCAACTCTGTAAAACAATTTGCAATTTCACTACCATTAACAAATAATTCAAATCGTTCAACTAATCCATCTTCTGTTCTATGTTTTTTAGCTAGCGGAGACATTTCAACAGGATAATCAATAACAAAAGTTGGCTGAATAA
This sequence comes from Candidatus Kapaibacterium sp., assembly GCA_023259575.1. Lineage (GTDB taxonomy): Bacteria > Bacteroidota > Ignavibacteria > Kapaibacteriales > UBA961 > UBA961. The sequence goes on from JALRHN010000008.1 coordinate 335, forward strand.
GATGATGTTCAACTTTTTGACTAAATATTTCATCTAGAATCTTCATTGCGCTTGCATCACTAGGTATTTCAACTTGTAATTCTCTTGCAGACTGCAATAATTCAGCTCGATTTAATCCTTTAAGATGTTTACCAGTATATTCAAAAAACAAGTCAAACATTTTGGCTCTTCTAAAAGGCTTATTAAAGTCGAGAATTTTACTGCCATGATTAACTTCTTTTTTTCCCAAAGCATATTCACAAATATGAGCAAAGAGATCTTCAACCATATCCATCATCCAATTATAATCTTTGTAAGCAATATAAATTTCCATCATCGTAAATTCTGGATTATGAGTTCTGTCCATACCCTCATTCCTGAAATTTTTGCTGATTTCATATACACCTTCAAAACCGCCTACAATTAATCTTTTTAAGTATAATTCGATTGCAATTCGTAGATAAAGATCAAAATCTAAAGCATTATGATGGGTGATAAAAGGCCGGGCACTTGCGCCACCATAAAGAGGTTGAAGAATAGGAGTTTCTACTTCCATATAACCCATGTCATCAAAATAACGGCGCATAGCACTTATGATCTTTGATCTTTTTTCGAAAACATGACGTATTTCTGGATTAACAATCAAATCAACATAGCGTTTTCTGTAACGAAGCTCTTTATCAGAAAAAGCATCATAGACAATTTTATTTCCATCTTCATCTTTTTCCTCTTTAGCGATAGGAATTGGCCTTAAAGATTTAGTTAATAATGTAGCATTCATTGCATGAACACTTATCTCACCCATTCTTGTCCTAAAAACAAATCCTTGAATTCCAATAATGTCACCAATATCTAATAAATTCAGATAGGAATAAAAATCAGGTAATTCATCTTGCTTAAGATAAATCTGAATTCTACCATATTGATCTTGAATATGTAAAAAAGAAGCTTTTCCCATTTTTCTCATAGCCATGATTCTGCCAGCAACGGCAACATTGCTAAATTCTTCTGGATGTTCATCACTAAAGTGCGAGACTATATGTAAAGAATTATGAGTGCGATTGAATTCATGGGGATATGGATTTATCCCTCTACTATATAATTCGTGAAGCTCTTCAAGACGCCTTTGTTCCTGATCATTTCTTTGATTATCATTCATGTTTTAAGCAGTAATACAAGATTAAAAACAGATATTTACCTACAAATGTAAAGAAATCACAGATTTATAGTATAGAACTACCCTTTTATAACATTGCTTTTTTGTATTTTAGATGTCATAACTGTAAGTTTGCACAGTTACAATCTATATTTTATTATTTCTCAGCAGGTTCTTTTTGGCAACTCCTTTTCAACCCAATAGGGGAAATTCAGATTCATCCCAGCAACAACGTCCTGGTGGTACCCAACAAAGCGGCTCACGTCCACCATTTCAACCTGGTGGTGCTCCTCGTCCCGGAGGTTTTACTCCTGGTGGTGCGCGCCCTGTAGGTGCAAGGCCTTCTGGCCCTAGAATGCCTCGCGAGAGAGAGCAGCCAAATAATGAGAAGCAAAGAAAAAACAGAATTAATGATGAAATCCGAGTTCCTCAGGTAAGAGTTGTTGATGAAGAAGGAAAAATGCTTGGGGTAATGGCAACGAAAGATGCTATTGATTTAGCATTTGAACAAGATAAAGATCTTGTGGAGATTGCTCAGCAGGCAGATCCACCTGTATGTAAGATAATAGATTATGGAAAATTTGCATATGAACTCCAGAAGCGTGAAAAGATTCAAAAAAAGGCTCAGCATCATGCTCAGTTAAAAGAAGTTCGTTTCAAGTGGAGAACAGATACTCATGATTTTGATTTTAAAACAAGGCATGCCCGTGAGTTCTTGGCGGATGGTGATAAAGTAAAAGCAACAGTGATGTTTAAAGGTCGTGAGATTATGCATCAAGAAATAGGTTTAGCTTTATTACAAAGATTTGTTGTGGCACTTGAAGATTGTTCAAAGATTGATCAGCCAATTCATCCGGAGGGTAGAACACTTACTGTGATACTAGCCCCTGAAAAGGCTAAGAAAACAAAGAAAGAAGAATAACTACTGCATGAAGCAGTAATTCTAGATATTTATTATTGTAGATTGTTTTTGCATGAAAGCAATCAATGTTTCATCGTTTTTCAGGATCATACGATGCCTAAAATGAAAACGAATAGTGGTGCAAAAAAGCGCTTTTCAATTACGGGGGCAGGACATGTCCGTCGTAATCGTGCTTTTAAAAATCACATTCTGACTCACAAGACACGTAAGCGTAAGCGTTTGTTACGTATGCCCGCTTTAGTTAGCGTTGCAGATGAGCAAAATATCAAACGTCTATTGTGTCTACGTTAATTGTAGATTGTTACAGGAATTAACCGCCCCTGTACATTATCGTAAGATATTAGGTTATAAGCAGGTTGATTGGGATTTTAGCGAAGCTCCCCATCAATCGCATTTTATAATAAATTTTTGTAGGAGGGCATTATGCCACGTTCCACGCACAAAGTAGCATCGCATCGCCGCCGCCGTAAGTTTATAAAACTTGCTAAAGGATATTGGGGTGCGCGTAGTAAAGTTTGGACAATTGCCAAGAATCACATTGAAAAAGGTTTACAGTACGCATATCGCGATCGCCGTACAAAAAAACGTACTTTCCGCAGATTATGGATTGTTCGTATTAATGCAGGTGCTCGTTTGAATGGTACAACCTATTCTCGTTTGATGCATGCACTCAAGCTAAAGAATATTCAAATCAATCGTAAAGTTCTTGCTGATTTGGCTGCTAATCAGCCATCTATTTTCAAGCGTATTGTACGTTCTGCAATTGGATAACTTTATTGATTTCCGTATGTTTAAGGGCGTTCTTTTTATGAGCGCCCTTTTTTTTTGATTCAGATTATTGTACACATTTATGATTGCTGATATATCTCTTATCAAACAGAATATTGAACAAGACTTTGCAACTATTAAAGATGCGGAATCCTTAGAACAATTTAGATTAAAGCATTTAACCAAAAAGGGTACTTTGCCTGTATTAGTTGATTCTTTAAGAGAAATACCCAAAGAAGAAAAGCCTGCAATTGGTAAGCTTATTAATGAGTTAAGACAATATGTAGAGGCAACGTTTAAGGAATATAAAGAAAACCTTGAAGCCGAACAATCTTCTGTTCCATTGATTGATACTTCTTTGCCTGGAAGAATTCCATTAAAAGGGCATATTCATCCAATTAAAAAAACTCTGGATAGAATTATATCCATTTTTGAAGGTATGGGATTTACTGTAGCAGAAGGCATTGATATTGAAGATGATTATCATAATTATGAAGCATTAAATTTTGCAGAAGATCATCCTGCAAGGGATATGCAGGATACATTTTTTATCGATGATCCGCGTGGAGATATCTTATTGCGATCTCATACATCTCCAGTACAGATTAGAATGATGAAGTCTCATTCCATTCCTATTCGATCAATTATGCCCGGAAGAGTTTATAGGAATGAAGCCTTATCAGCAAGATCTTTAGCTGAATTTCATCAAATTGAGGGATTATATATAGATAAACATGTAACATTTGCAGACTTAAAAGGGACAATTGTTGCTTTTGCTAAGCAAATGTATGGTAATAATTCTCAGTTTAGATTTCGTCCTTCATATTTTCCATTTACAGAACCAAGTGCAGAAGTAGACATATCATGCTATTTATGCAGTGGCAAAGGCTGTCGTATATGTAAACATTCTGGATGGCTAGAAATTTGTGGTTGCGGTATGGTTCATCCACAAGTTTTAAAAAATTGTGGCATAGATCCAGAAGAATATAGTGGATTTGCCTTTGGATTTGGTATAGAAAGAGTTACTATGTTAGCCACCGGAATTGATGATATTCGAGCTCTGTATGAAAATGATATTCGGGTCTTAGAACAATTTTAACGTGATTATGAATACAATACTAAAAGCTGATTCACTAGTTAAATCGTATTCTTTACATTCGGATAATGATACACCTGTTTTAAAGGGTATATCCTTAGAAATTAAAGAAGGTGAATTTATTGCATTTATGGGCCCATCTGGCGCAGGTAAAAGTACATTATTACATATTCTTGGCTTACTGGATATACCAGATACTGGTTCTGTTACTGGATTTTATCCAGCGGGAAAACAGCATCTATATTCATCTTTAAAAAAGAAGCAAGCTGCAGAATTAAGAAATAAGCATATTGGATTTATCTTTCAGTTTCATCATTTGTTACCAGAGTTTTCTGCTTTAGAAAATATCATGATGCCTGCTTTAATTGCAGGAGAAAAGGTATCTAATGCAGAAAAAAAAGCTTTAGCCCTTTGTGAAAAAGTAGGAATGCTACATAGAAAAGATCATCGTCCTTCTGAATTATCAGGCGGAGAGCAACAAAGAATATCAATAGCAAGGGCTTTAATAAATGAACCTTCAATTATCATAGCCGATGAACCAACCGGTAATTTGGATTCAGCAAATACAGTTGCAGTTTTGGATTTAATTAAAAAGATTAGGCAAGAAAGAACACTAACATTATTGATAGCAACTCATAGCATAGATGTTGCAAGAATGGCAGAAAAAATAATTACACTCAGGGATGGAGTAATATCTTCAGAAGTACATGTCCATAATGAAGAGAATCAGGCTGGAAGTTCGCAATTACAATCAGATTCACTGAATACAATTGAAGCATTATGAAGAATGGATTAACTTCATATATTGAGTTTATGTTAAGAAGTATAGCAATCATACTTGTTACGATTGCATATTCAACATTAGCACTTTTAGGATTTGCATGTAGACTAAAGCATTCATTCTATTTTTCTTTGGCAAAACAATGGTCTTCAGCATTATTATATTGTGCAGGAGTTACCGTAACAATAGAAGGTTTAGAACATTTACAAGGCTTAGATAGTAGGATTTATATTGTTAATCATACAAGCTATTTTGATATTCCTATCCTTTTAGCAAGTTTACCAGATAATGTGCGTATCATGTATAGAAGGAATTTAGAAAAGATACCTTTTCTTGGATGGAGTATGAAAGCATCCCCCTTTATAGCAATTGATAGGGATGATCCAAGAAATGCTATGAAGAGTATTCAAGAAGCTATCCATGCCGTTCAGTCTGGAGAAAGTGTCATAGTATTTGCAGAAGGTACTAGATCTAAAGATGGTAGGCTTGGTGTATTTAAGAGAGGAGCATTTTTATTAGCTGCTCGTTCAAAAAAACCAATTATTCCAATAGCATTAATAGGTGCTCAGAAAATTATGCCAAAGTCTGGAATGTTTTTCAAACCTGGCCATACCGTATTATCTATACAAGAGCCATTCCCATCCTTACAGCAAGAGGATAAACAAGCTGAAAAGATTCTAATGGATGCAGTTCATGAATCAATTCGCATTGCTTTACCAATAGACATGCAACCCACTATACATTCATAGTTTTTATGACAAATACTCTCCAGTCCAAATATTCTTGGATGAAAGGTTTTATTAGCATTGTTAAGAACCCTCATGAATTCGGAATGTCTTCCATACAAGAACCATATAAAGTTCTTGTTGCAGCAAGTTTATTAGAAACAATAGCATCAATAAGTATTGCTTATTTGCATAGGTTAAATCCAGTTCTAATAAAACAGAATATTGCAATGATGTCTCCTTGGATGTCTAAAAAACAATTAATTGGCTCTGAAAATGGAATGCCATCAGTTGGACAGCTTGAATTTAGCCAAGTTTTGATATCTACTCTTTTTACCTCATTTGCAGGAATACTTGCTTTTGGTGCACTGTTAACAGTATTCCATTGGTTATTAGGAACACAAAAAAAACCATTATATGAAATTACTGCTTTAGGTGCTTATGCCTCTGGGTGCTATGCATTAGGCACATTGATAAATGGTTTCTTCCAGTTTATATTCTCTGATTTACGTTTTGGAATTCATGCCGGATTAGCAATTATTCCAACTGATCATCCTTTTGTCTTTGCTGTGTTAAGTAGAGTCAATGTACTGTGGATTATGTCTTATATCCTTGCGTCTTATGCAATTGTAGGACATGCTTTTGTTGAAAAAGTGTATGGACGCTATGTATCTTCAATAGTTATTACTATCATTATTTGTTGGTTTAGTCTATTCTCTAGTATTGGTTCTTATATTTCCAAATAAATAGTCTATGAATGCAATCGATAACACATTTATTCCATATCCATTACAATTCTCATCAGCTTTGTTCGAAAAAATATGGGGTGGCTCTGCAATTTCAGAATTAAAAAAACAGTCTGTAGATTCATTGCATATCGGAGAATCTTGGGAAATCTATTCTAAAAACTGTATTTCAAATGGAGCATATGCAGGATTAACTTTAGAAGAATTAATCAAAAAATATCCATTAGAAATGACTGGGAATAATCAAGAGCATAGTGAATTTCCTTTACTTGTAAAGTTATTGGATGCCAGAGAATGGCTTTCAGTTCAAGTTCACCCTGATGATACTCTTGCAGATGTTCTAGAAGGTGAGCCAAGAGGAAAAACTGAATGTTGGTATATTCTAAAAGCTGAACCAGATGCTGAAATTGTATATGGTTTGAAAAATGGAGTCTCTAAACAACAATATCAATATGCTCTTAACTCTGGTAATGATATAGAGTTATTACATAAAGTGAAAGTGAAAAAGGGAGATTTTATCTATGTTCCTGCTGGGACGATTCACGCAATTGGACCAGGAATTGTGTTATATGAATTACAACAAACAAGTGATACTACATATAGATTGTATGATTGGGATCGCTATGGAAGCGATGGAAATCCCAGAGAATTGCATATTGAAAAGGGCATTATTTCTATGATTGAATATGCTTCTAATATTGCAAAAGTAGATGTAAAACCAATTACAGTAAAATCAGGAATTAGTAAAACTGAATTAATCACTTCTCAGTACTTTTGTCTTTCTCATTATTCTTTAGAACATGCACATATAGAATGTTCATTACAGAATAAAGCAGGACTGATAACAGTAATAGGAGGTGCACCTTTGATTATTCCAACTAATCAAGGTGATTGTATCATTAATTCAGGTTATAGCGCCTTTATTCCTGCCGCTATGAAATCTATAGTTTGTAGTAATGATTCTACAATGCCAACTGAATTTTTATTCGCTCAGGAAAACATATAGCAGATAAAGTGCAAATCATTAGTTTGTATGATATCCTTTTACTTTACTCCAAAAATATATGAGTCCTCAAATTTTAGATGGTAAATTGCTTGCTAAGCAAACAGAGCATGATCTTTCACAAAGAACTGCGCAACTTATCATGCAAAATCCAGGGCGCATTCCAATTTTGGCTACAATATTGGTTGGTAATGATCCATCTAGTGCAACGTATGTAAAAATGAAAGGCAATGCATGCAGAAGAATTGGAATGGATTCTTTGTGTATTGAATTAGATGAACATACTACAACTAGACAATTAATTGACATTATCAATGATCTTAATGCAAATCCTAATGTACATGGTATATTATTACAACATCCAGTTCCGTCTCATATAGATGAAAGACAATGTTTTGATACTATTGCATTAGAGAAGGATGTAGATGGAGTAACGTGCTTAGGATATGGCCGTATGTCTATGAATATAGAGGCATATGGATCAGCTACTCCTCAAGGCATTATGACACTATTATCTCATTATGATATTCAATGTAAAGGAAAGCATGCTGTTGTATTGGGCAGAAGTCCTATACTTGGAAAACCTATGGCCGCAATGCTGCTGAATAAGGATTGTACTGTCACAATATGCCATTCAAGAACTCAAAATATTCAATCACATATTCAACAAGCTGATATTGTTATAGCAGCTGTAGGAAAACCTTGTTTTGTTCAAGCTGATTGGGTAAAACCAGGTTCAGTATTGGTTGATGCAGGCTATCATGCTGGTGGAATTGGAGATATACATCCAGATGCTTTCGCATTAAGCTCTGCATATACTCCAGTTCCTGGTGGTGTTGGACCAATGACTATCAGTACTTTGATGTCTCAAACGTTAAGGGCTGCGGAAAAAGCATTATCTACAAACCATAATTCTATCTAACTTTTAAAGAGAGCATATATATGAAAATTTATACAAAAACCGGTGATGATGGAACTACTGGTTTATTTGGTGGGACAAGAGTGAAAAAAAATTCTTTAAGAATAGATGCTTATGGAACGGTAGATGAATTAAATGCAATTATTGGCATTGCTCTGACACATTCAATGAATAAAACAATATCTGAACATTTATTATCAATTTCATCTTTATTGTTTACAGTTGGATCTGATTTAGCTACTACACACGATTCAGCTTTTAGAGATAAAACACCGCAGATATTAGAAAAACATATTTCTTTATTAGAACATCATATTGATACATATCAAGTTGATTTACCTGAATTGAAATCATTTATTTTGCCTGGTGGATGTTCAGCTGCAGCACATCTTCATCATGCTAGAACAGTATGCCGAAGAGCAGAACGAGCAGTAGTTGCTTTATCTGAAACAGAAATAATCAATGGCACAATTATTCAGTTTTTGAATAGGCTTTCTGATTATTTATTTGTGGCATCACGTTTAGTAAATTATCATGAAGGAATAAACGATATTTTGTGGATTTCATCAGAAATCTAATTTTTACTCATTTTTTACAGGATATATTCATGAAGAATATTTCAATTATTGCTTTAGTTGTCGCATTTATGGTCCAGATTGGTAATATTCAAGCTAATCCTGGTAAATGTAAACCAAAATGTAGTCCAAAGTCTGCTTGCGCTCCTAAGGGCGATTGTGCTCCAAAAAGTGATTGTGCTCCAAAGCATTCCAAAAAAGGAAAAAAACATCACAAAGCCACAAATCCATGTAATCCTAAATAATATATATACATGATATTGATAGCGCTGTTGAATATGTTCAAGAGCGCTTTTTTTATAGTATTTGGTAATGTATGAAACGTAGGACATTTTTATCTTTTTTAGCATATTCTGCTATATATTCACATTTGATTGGAAAACAAGCAAATATATTCTTCGATTCTGATAGGGCTAAGGCATTATCAGATGCTGGAAATTTGCTATTAGCATTGCAAAAACAGAAAAAGAATGTCATATCTTTAGTATTACAGGGAAGAAGATTTAAAAGAGATGTTGATCATCATTATCCTCATCCAAAAGGTGTGCATGATGAGACTTCAGGATATAGAGTATTTTTTCATGGACATAGGAATGGAGAATATGGGCATTTCCATACATTCAAATATCATCCTAAAGGATATACTCATTTATTAATGATATCACTAAATAAATCTGGAATGCCAATCATGATAAGTACATTAAACCAGTGGGTAACTGATGATGTTCATATGGATGAACAAGAAATGATTGAAGCATGTACTCAATTTTCAATGAATCCAGATTTATTCCCTGATAAAAGAAGTTACTATTTCTTGTCATATATCATAAAAGGATTTGAAAGAGAAATTGTGACCTTGATTAAAGAAAGAACAATAGCTTTACATTCCTATTTTGATATCAATGGAAAAAATCCTGATACAGATGAAAATCTAGAAATATTATCATCATTTCATATAAATCCATCAGATTTAGGAGTTTAGATAATGAAAAAGACTCTCATAAGAAATATTGGATCTTTGCTCACATGTTCTTCTAAAATATCTGGTACACCCAATATTCTGGATTCAATGGGTGATTTATCTATTATCAATAATGCAGCTATGCTATTTGATGAGGCAATCCTGTGGATTGGAAAGGAATCTGCTTTGCCAGATGATAGTGTTTATGATGAGTTAATTGATGCGCAAGGACGAGTAATTATGCCTGGTTTTGTAGATTCTCATACACATTGCGTTTTTGCAGGTAATAGAGCAGATGAATTTGCAAGAAGATTAAGAGGTGTTTCTTATCAGACGATTGCCTCGGAAGGTGGCGGTATACTCAATACAGTCCGTGCAGTTAGGGCCGCATCAATAGATCAATTAGCTAATCAAGGAATTGATTTAGCGATGAATGCGATGAAATATGGAACAACTACAATCGAGATGAAAAGTGGATATGGCCTTACTCTTGAATCAGAACTTACATTATTAAAAGCAATTAACATTGTAAATAAGGAAGTTCCTTTGCGAGTTATTCCTACATTTTTAGGTGCCCATGATATTCCACCAGAATATAGACATAATCCAGACTTATATGTAGATATTATATGTGAAGATATGTTACCTGCTGTAAAGGAAGAACAATTAGCAGTGTTTTGTGATATATTTACCGATACAGGATATTTTACAATTCAGCAATCTGAAAAAATACTTAATACTGCAAGAGAATTGGGGTTTAAAATCAAAGTTCATGCTGATGAATTAAGTCCATTTGGAGCAGCCGAAATGGCAGGTTCTCTAAAAGCTATTTCTGCAGACCATTTACTATATATTAGTAAAAATGGAATAGAGTCAATGAAAAGAAATGGATGTATCGGTACATTATTACCTGGTACAGCATATACACTGCATTTACCTTATGCACCGGCACGACTTATGATAGATAGTGGAATGACAATTGCCTTGGCTTCAGACTGTAATCCTGGATCTTGTTTTACAGAAAATATGCAGATCATTTTATCTCTGGCTACTACAAATATGGGAATGTCTATAGAAGAAGCAATTATGGCTTCTACTCTGCATGGCGCATTTGCATTAAATATAGGCGATGAGTGTGGTAGCTTGGAAATAGGGAAGAGCGCTGACTTCCACATGCTGAATACTAACACATATCCAGAATTACTCTATCATTTTGGAGTTAATCACACCCAAAATGTATGGATTAAAGGCACAAAAGTTGTCTGATTATGGCTTTTGAATGATAAGTGGACTGCAATTACATTGTTCCTTTACAATTTCGATTGCATCTTCTGCATTCTTTTTTGACTTATATTCACCAATTGCTACTACATATCGCATTGATCCATCCGCAAGTTTTCTATCGATAATAGAACAACGCAATCTTTTTTGTGTATAATCTGCTAATTCTGTTTCTGCAGCTTTTAGAGTTTTAAATACTCCTACCTGCAGCGTGAATATTGTCTCCGATTTACCAGATTTTACAATTTCTGCAGCTTCTATTTTTTTGGAAGAAGAAATACTATCAGATTTAGAAGATTTGCTATCATTGGGCTTTATTGGAGTTTCGGATTTAGTAGAAGATGTCTTATTTGATGATTTTGTTATTACCGATGAGTCAATACCTTTTTTTTCTGGAATACTTTTAGCATTTGGTGATTGGCTAATAGTTTTACCTTTAGACTCAGAGCTTTCAACAGTAAATTTACCTGCTCCAACAGTTGCTCGAATCAAATCATAGGCACTTAAGAGGAATTCGGATTGAGGATAATTTTTACGATAATTTTGTAATTCAGCTCTTGCTCTATTTGTATCTCTCTTCATTGTATAATAATGAACAATTCTCCATTGCGCATCATCAGCCCATTCACAATCGGGTTTTCCGCTCACAATCTTTTGATAAATAGGCAAAGATTTATTTAGATCTTCTAATACAGATGCATGCAAAAACTGAATACCTGGATCGTCTGGAAATTCAGCTAATAAATCTGGTAACTCTTTTTTAACTTCATCAATTTTACCCATTGCAACAGATTGCAATCTATTCCTAACAATAGAAGCTTGGCTATATGCAGTATTATCTGCTACAAAAACTCCGATACAAGAACATACCAAAAGTAGTATTCTTATACTATGAACTATTGATAACTTTGAAGCATTCATTTGTTTGTCCTAAACTTTCAAAAGAAAAAGATATATCATCATATCTTTAATCAAATTACCCTACTTTTATGCCAATTTTTAGAAATATAAAGTAGAATAGTAAAAACTAAGAAATAATAGGATAATATTTCAATATACTTATAATATAGTCTCAATTAAATTAGCAGTTTTTGTTGTAGCTAGAGGTTTACCCATCAATGTTGCATTATAGCTCATGGTTTCCAATAATTCTGGATTATTTATACATCGATTTATAATGTATTCTAGCTCAGTTTCTAGTGCATTATCATATACCAATTGAGCTGCTCCATGAATTTCCATGACATGCGCATTTTCTTCCTGTTCATTATTAGCCGCCCCTGGTAATGGAATAAGAATAGATGGCTTACCACATACAGCTAATTCTGCTACTGTTCCACCCCCTGATCTACAAATAACTAGATCTGAAGCAGCATAGGCAGAAATCATATCGTCGATAAATGGAAGGGTATGAATATGTGGTGGTAATTCAACTGGTACTGAAAAAGATGTTCCAGTTTGCCAAAGAACTTGAATTGAATGTTTTGCAAAAAAATCTATATGCTTTACTACTGCATGATTTATAGATCTTGCACCTAAGGAACCACCAAAAATAAGTATAGTTTTCATCCCAGGATTTAAACCAAAAATGTGTGCTGCTGATTCTTTGGTAGGTTTTATTCCTAAAAATGAAGCTCTTAATGGATTACCCAGATGATGAATTGAACGTTGAACTTTATGTGGAAAAAAAGAAGCAGTTTCTTCAAATGCAGTTACAATGAAAGTAGCAATGCGCGACAAAAAAAGATTTGTTCGACCAGGCTTCGCATTCGGTTCGATAATAATCAATGGGATATTATGAAACTTAGCTAATAGGCCCGCTGGAAAACTAATATAATTACCACCACAAATAATACATGAAGGTGGAAAATCTTTTATGATAAAGAGAAGTTCTCTATATGCTTTGATGAGTATAAATGGAATTGAAAATAGAGAAGAAGAAAGTCCTCTAAAACCTTTTAGACTATTCATAGGGCGAAATGCATAGCCTTTTGAAGGAATAATCTTGGCTTCAATTCTATCTGGACTACCAGTAAAAATTGCTTGTAAAGAAGGATGTCTTTTTTGAAGTTCTTCGATAATAGCTATTGCTGGAAACAAATCTCCACCTGTTCCTCCGGCAGCAATCAATACTCTTTTATTAGAAGCTGAATTCATACATTCATGTGTTAATGAGACAGTAAATCAATTAATGCTTCTTTGCAATCTTTAAATTTATATTCGAAACCACTTTGTAATGTTCGAGAAGGATAAACATTTTGTCCGCCAGTTGCAATGATTGCTCCTTCTCCCATTAATATAGATAAAGCAATATCGGGTACTGAAAGCCATGAAGGACGATGAAGAACTTGAGCTAACACAGAACTGAAGTCTCCCATTGTGATTGGTTGAGGGGCAGTTACATTATATATTCCATGCACATGAAAGTTTTCTAAGCTATAAATAATGAATGCAATAAGATCATCGGGATGAATCCATGATAGCCATTGATTACCATCCCCAATTGGGCCACCCAGATATAATTTAAAAGCAGGTAACATTTTTGATAATGCACCTTCTTTTGGGTCTAAAACAACACCAATTCTGCCAATAATTACTCTGGTATTTTCAGAAGCTAAAAAGGCTTGTTTCTCCCATTCAATACAAACATCAGCTAGAAACCCAGAACCAGAAGATGAGTTTTCATCAAATCTAGTTGCACCTGAATCTGATCCATAAATACCAATTGCAGATGCGGAAAAAAATATTTCTGGAGGATATTCTGCACTATTAATAGCTTTAACTAATCCAATTGTGCCATTTTTTCTGCTTTCCAAAATCCTCTTTTTTCTATCATCGCTCCAGCGCTTTGCTACTGATTCTCCTGCTAAATTTATAACTGCAAAAGCACCATCAATATATTCTTTACATTCTGCAGAAATATTTTGTTCTGCATTCCATTGGACGGCTTCTTTTATATATGGCAGATTTTTTTTTGTTTTTTCTGGTGATCTAGTAAAAGCAATAATATCATAGCCTTTTTCAGATAATAGCCTTGTTAATTTCTTTCCAATAAATCCAGAGGCGCCTGTAATAACAATTCTATGCATCAGGTGAACCTGTTATAGTAAGTAAAGACTCAATAGATTTTCCTGGCCTAGCATAATTATATCTATCAAAAGGTACAGTTGAATAATAGGCATCTAATCCAGCTACAGTTAATGTTCCTGCTTTATATAAGTCAACAAAACCATCAGAGGAAACACATGTATCTGGACAATGAATTTGAATGATTTCACCGATAATTAAATTGGTATGATTGATATCTACATGTATATGTTGTCTATATTTCATCAAAAATTTTATTCTACTTTCTGCAATAAATGGGGCTGGAAATCCAGAATTTTCTGCTGTAAAACCACATGCCTCAAATTCAGAATCAGTATCTGAGAATTTAGCACTTGCTAAATGAGCTTGAGGCATCATGCCCGAATGAACCTGATTAATAGTATAATATCCTTGTTGAAGAATATTCTCGAGGGTATGTCTTCTTACAGAATCTGGACGTATTATCATACCTAATAAGGCTGGCGATGCTCCAAGATGAACAATAGAATTAAATACAGCAAGATTATTAATGCCACTTGTATTTTGAGTGCCAATTAATGCCAAAGATTTAAATCCAGATATTGAGTTTAAATATGTGGCTCTATATCGTTCTTCCATCAATGGAAAATCTGTGGCAGATACTATCATAGTTTTTGTAATTAATGGTAATGAGTCGACAAATTATTTCCAATCGAGCATGCCACCAAGTAGATTTACTACTTTATAGCCTCTAGCATAAAGATATTCACAAGCTTTGGCGCTTCGGCCACCACTTCTGCAATACATAATAATTTCATGCTCTTTAAAACGCTCTAATTCTTGGATTCTAGAAGGTAAAGTGTCTAAAGGAATAAGCATAGAATGTGGAATATTTTTTTCCATATGTTCTTCTGGCAAACGAACATCTACTAATACAGGCATTTCACCTATATCTAAACGTAATTTTAACTCTTCGGGAGTAATGGTTGCATAGCTCATAGTGTGTCCTTAATTACTTTTTTACATCAAAATGATGTTTTAAAACCAAGTGAAAAACGCAAAGATGAATAATTCCAATCTCCATATCCATTTTGAAGAACAGAATGAAGTGTATAATTAAAAGATGTTTCTCCAAATAATACAAGATTAGGATGAATTTTTTTCTGAATACCGATTCCTGCATTTGCAGATAACCATAGCATTTTAACTTGATCTAATCCTGTATTTGAAATTGGTAATTCTCTTGTTCCGGACTGTGAATATGCATAAGACAAAGGAGATTCGATTTGTCTGAACGATTCAGCAGATTTACTTAAAATAATCGAAGATTGAATATCAATAAATGTATAGAGCAAAGGGTGTAATTGATATTCTATTCCAGTAGAGAAAGAAATCATTGGTAATGTGGGCTGTAAAACAAATGCTTCCTGAAAGTTTAGATATTGATTGGAAACAGAGTCATACACTCTTTTTAATAATGAATCTCTTCCTCTTAAAACAATACTGCAGGGTAAATATTCAGCTTTTAATGATACACTTAATGAGGAACCAATATATTTATTAAAACGAAAACCTAAACCTAAAGGAGATCCGCTTTCAGCTTCAAATTGTCCAGTAACAGAAATACTGCCAATGGTTTTAACATTATTTAAGGTGTGATATTGGCTTGATGCAATTGCATATGAACCCCAAAGCCATGTTTCTGTAATCTTAGATAAATCTGGAACTGGTTTTTCTTCTAAAGCACCTAAAAAATTTGTTCCATCATAGTCTAAAGTATAAGTAGAAATATTTCCAGCTAAATCTTTTGCCTCGATTTCCATTTTACCTTTCATAAAACCGTTTAATGGTCTAACGAACATAGTATATTGAGGTGTGCCAGGATTGATATTAGGTTGATCAATATAATTATTGCCATACATTGCCGCTAACCCAATTGCAGATATAATTCTAATGGATTGCAAGCCTTTATCACTTGATTTATCATCTCTGATAACAAGATTAATTTTTTTATCTAGATTTCTTCTTTCAAAAGTTGGAGGTAATGAATCTCTTATTTCTTCAATTTCATCAAAACCTTGTCCAATCATATTTCCATATGCATCATTTGTGGCAAATCCATATGAATATAATCCAAAAGGTACATCAGCTTTAACTGTGTGGACACCAAATGGAATATCTGTTTGTATACATACATATGAACTTAATCCTACAAACTCTGGATAATTTCTTACTGTATCTATGACTCTTCCATTTAATCGTAATGATCCAATTGCAGAACTTGGTATTACAATATTTATGAAATGTTTCCAATTGGTAAAACTGGTTTTTGGGGTTGCAAATCGATATTCACGTAAAAATTGTTGTGTAGGACTAACAACCAACATCATCGGATCTCCAATAGAATCCCCTCTGATATATGTAGATTTCCCGTCGGTTCTGCTAACTCCGCCTAAATATCCATGAGAAAATTGAGCAACAAGAACAGGCGAAGATGCTGTTAACATGATATTTCTAGAGCCAGCAGAGGAATTTTCATACATTTGGCCGGCTTGAAGTTCTTTTACTAAAACTGAATTTTCAAATATTTTAGTATTATTTGTAGAAGCTATAACTCTATAAGCATAACTTGATCTTTTGGCAAATTTACCGAGAATAAAGTGCATCCCCCATGAATTAACTGGAGGTACTTGTTCAACTAAATAATTGCAGAATGGAACTCTCATCGGAATATCTGCGCATTGATGTCCACTAAATACAGCAACTGGTTTCGTAGATTGAACTCTTGTACCAGATATATCAGGATTAATAACTGAGTCTGTGCCTCTATCTGTTTTTGTATATCCTTGCATATTCGATGCAGCAATCTGATAGACATCGCCTCTATTCATAATTACAGTAAAAGGAACACCTGCCGGACGATTCCTAGAAGTAATAAATGAAGGTGTTATCTTTACAATTGTGCTGTCTTTTGTAGCAACTATAGCCATATGAGGAACTAAATCATTAGATGGCGTTGAATGATAACTCATTGTATAGTATTCTAGTCCAAGAGCTTTACTAGGCAATGCAAGATATGAATCTGTTGAACTTCCTCTTTCATTAAGGCATGTAACAGATATTGGTGAGTCTGAAGTAATTCTAACAGCATTGGGCTGTAAAGTTCCGTCACCAGTTACTTCCGCAGATGAAGGTATTTTTAATCGTCTAACACTACCGCCGATAACCATTGTATCTAATTTATAACGTATACCTACTATTTCAATTCTCACTCTAGTTGTAGTATCACTACTTAAAAATAATTCGAAATTTGAAATACTTCTGTCTTCCACGTACATTTCTTGTCCACGTGGATCAGTAAGTTTCATTTTACCAACTCTTTCTAAAGCATGATGCCAAGAATTTTCCTGAAAACACACCCAAAACTCTGTCCCTTCGGATGTTTTCTTTACAGTGTTTACAGTTTGTGCAGGTAAAATAATGCAAGTGCTTATCATACAAAAAATATATAGCGCTGTAAGTAAGTACTTGTATTTTAAAGACATTAAGATAAAATGCATAGGTATATTTATGTTCTTTATCATTTTTTATGTACCATACTTACATGATACAATCCCCTTGGTGTATGCAAACGCAAAATATATACACCACTAGCAAAATCAGTTGGATTGTCTACAACAAGATTGAAAATATGTCTGCCCGCTTTTGTAAATGTTGTAGGAAAGACTTTTACAGCTTTTCCATTTGTAGCAAAAAGACTAAATGTGATGTCGCTATCAGTAGTAATATAGTAAGGAATTTCTGTAGTATACTGAAAAGGATTTGGACTATTGATTTCTAATCCTTCTTGTCCAGCAGGAATAACAGTAGGCTCTGGAAATCTTAATAATCCACCTTTTTGATTTACCGTGACAAATTCATTTTCTATAGAAATTGACAGCACTGCTATTTTTGACGAAACTTCTTTGCCAGCTAACACTTCACATTGTACAAAACACAGTAATCCAGATGAATCTCTAAGCCCATCATTGCAAGAAATAGAAAATTCATTCATTGATGGATTTGAACTTATCAATGGTTTTACTACAACATCAGAACAAGAAATTATCGATTGAGAATTCTTTGTAATACCTTGAAGAAAAAGCCTATTCTTGGGGATTTGAATAATTATTTCGAATGATTTATTTAATACATTTTGTGAAAATGTACCATAAATTGGAATCAATATAGAATTACCCTGATACACAGTACTATCAGGTATTTGAATAGAACTTGTTTCTCCAAAAACTTGATTGCTGAAGAATAGTAAAAAACTAATGATAAGGAGAAAAAAACTATTGAGCACGTAGAGAAACTCTGAAAAATAAATAGAATGTGTATCGCCTAAACATGTTGATACAAAGATACAAATTTTGCTTAAAAAGGACGTCTGAATTACCCTGAATTTGGCATAGTTACTTACTAATACAACATATAGTACTCACTAATACAATATCTTCGATTGAACATCCCCTAGACAAATCAAAATATGGTTTGGATAATCCTTGAATAATTGGCCCGATTGCTTTAGCTCCTGCAAGACGTTCTGTAATTTTATATGCAATATTTCCAGCGTCCAAATCAGGAAAAATAAAAATGTTGGCAGTTCCTTGTAATATAGAATCTTTGATCTTCATTTTTGCAATTGAAGGTATTATTGCTGCATCAAATTGTAATTCTCCCTCGGCTAAAATGTCTGGATACATATGCGTAAACAATGAATATGCATTCTGAACTTTTTCTATATCTGGATGTGAAGCGCTTCCTTTTGTAGAAAAAGAAAGAAATGCTACTCTTGGCTGAATTCCCAAAATAGTTTCGATATTTTTTGCTGTAGAATATGCAATATCACAGAGTTGTTGACTATTTGGTGATGGTACCACTGCGCCATCAGCATATGTGTATATTGTTCCATCAGGTAAAACCATAATAAAAAAACTACTAATGGTATCAATACCTGCCTGTTTCCCAACAGTTTGTAGGCCAGCTTTTATAATATTTGCAGTAGAGGAAATATTACCTGCAACACATCCATCAATCGTTCCTTTTTTAAGCATGATGCCGGCACTGTATAAAGGATTATCCATTAATAATGAAGCAGCATGTTCATATGTAATACCTTTGGACTTTCTTGATTCATAAAAATCAATAATATCTTCTTTATCAATACAATCTTTAGGGTTCAATATTGGAATAGTATCAATAGAAATTGACGATTCTTTGCCCATTTGAAGAATCAGATCAGGATTTCCAATTAAATATGGTATAGCAATAGAATGTTCAATAAGATATTTACATGCTTTAAAAACTCGAATATCTAATGCATCAGGAAATCCAATTTTTTGAGGGTTGGCTTGTGCTTTTTTAGTTAAAGAATCAATTATTGCCTGAAATGAGGAATTATTTTCTGAATTAGACATATTTTTCATTGATTTAGAATGATTTTAGTAAGTAGAACAATTACTAAAAAAGCAAAAAGAACTATGTTTGTGTTATTACAAAAATGCAAAAAAGGCATATATGAATTTTATGAAGTTAATCCTTTCTTGTTCGGCATTAGTATTATGTGTTTTTTCTATCTTTAAAGATAATGCTAATGCTCAGGGCAGTGCAGGTTCTATGGCAATGTTTCCAAGAATGAATATAGTTGATATGCCATCAGCAAGAGTTATTCCTGTAGGAAGTTATCGAGCATATGGATTGATTATGCAATCATCTGGGATTGTGTCTTCTTTTACGATTGCACCTGCAAAAAATATTACATTCGGCATGAGTTACTCAATGATTCCTTTCTTAGGAGAAGGCAATCCAGAAGCTCAGCCAATACCTGCATTTGAAGTAAAAGCATTATTGTTCCAAGAAAAGAAAAAACGTCCTGCAATTGCAATTGGATTAAATCTACAGGGTAGGGGACCTTGGACAAATAATCGCTATCAAACATTGTCTCCTGGAGCATTTATTTCTGTGTCAAAAAATATTAATTGGGAAGCTGGGATTATGAGTCTGCATGGTGGAATTTCTTATGCTATTATGCCTTCGCCTATGAAAGATTATCCAGTAGTATATGCTGGAATAGAACAATCTATGTATAAAAATGTAACTTTAAGTGCTGAATATATTGGAACGTGGAATGAAGATCCTGTATTTATGAATCAAAATGGATTAATGAATATGGGACTTCGTTATTCTCCCATAAAAGGAATGTCTATTGAAATTCAAGCAAGAGATTTGTTCCAAAGTAGAGCAAATGCTAACGGTTTTATGCGTTATGCAGGTATTGAATATATTGGCACATTCTAATTATGAAAAAAGATATTATCATGTTTGATTTAGGTGGTATTCTTTATTCAATCAAACACAGTTATACACATCAGGCATTAAGAACTTTGCAGAGAAAAGATGCTGAACCAATCATTTTTTCATTAGAGCATGCTGACCCTATTTTTGGACTGTACGATTCAGGTCATATAGACACAGAAGAATTCTGTAATCATTTAAGAAATCAACATCATATTATAGCAACAGATCAAGAAATTCATCAAGCATGGAATGCAATGCTGATTGGAGTATATGCATATGCCGAAGCATTGGTTTTAGAAGCAAAAAAATATGCACAGATTGCTTTGCTTAGTAATATAAATCACATCCATTATTCTGCTATACAAGAAGAATGTTCTTCCTTGTTTTCTTTATTTGACTTTACATTCTTCTCTTATCGTTTAAAGATGAGAAAACCAAATAATGATATATTTAAGTATGCCCTAGAAACAGTACAGGCTCAACCACAATCTATATTGTTCCTAGATGATACCCCTGCTAATATTAAAGCAGCTCAGTCACTGGGTATAGATACCCGTTTGATTATTCCTGATTCTGAATGGCATATTGATATTATGAAAGAATTTAATACCCATTGATTATGCGAATCCTCATATTCAGTTTTATATTTCTATGTTTTTCATATAAAAATATAGAAGCGCAAAACACCTTATTTACGCCTTATATAGCATCTCCTTTAGAAGCGAGAATTGGTTCATTTTATCAGCCTGCTAAAGATAAAATGAGATTAGATATTGGTAATACAATTGATTTGTCTGTATTTGATAAAGATTCCACCTGGAACTATAGTATTGGTACAGATGCATTTATTTTGACAAGGCTTAGAAGCGAAGGTAATTTAAAATTCCCGGTAGAAACTGCAGATTATTTTTTTGGATTTAATTGCGCTGCAAAAGGTATATATGCAGGAAAACCTGTTGGTTTAAGGCTAAGATTATCGCATATATCAACACATCTAGTTGATGGTGCAGCCGATAAAAACGGAGTATTTGTAGATAAAAAACCTTTTGTGTTCAGCAGAGAATTTGCTGATATCACTGCATATATGCAGCTGAACTCATTGCGATTATATTCAGGCTTGAGCTGGGTATGGTCTACACAACCAAGAGATATAGGAAGATTTATCCCACAATTAGGTTTTGATATGTCATTCCCACTCTTAAAAGGAATTGACTGTCAAGCTGGGTATGATATGCGAATAAGCACTGTTCAATCTGTTACATTGCCAACTCATTCTATAAGAGCTGGAATTGCATATATCAATGAACAAAAAAAGGGAACATGGATTGGTATAGTAAGTTCTTTTGGAAGGAATATTCATGGAATGTATTTTACCGATCAAGATGCATATATCGGATTCGGATTTAACGTTTTATATTAATTATGCACATTTTCAAAAAAAATATTTATTCTCTTTTTTTGATTTCATGTGCATTTTTATACGTATGCATCCCTCATTTTTTATGTGCTCAAGATGATACTCCATCTTCATTGTCTGATTCATTAGCCAGTACTCTACAACCACAATTAAGGTTTATGAGAGTTTTTGGTGCTCAAGATGAAACTGCCCCACCTGTAGTTTTATGTTCACGTCCTGGTTTGGATAGTAAAGTTAATGTGTCTTATGCATATAAGTTCATTACCATTCAATTTGATGTGCAATCCAAAATACCACCTCAAATGTTTGTGATTTTTAAACATTGTAATGCTGATTGGTCTGAAGACAATAATTCTTTTTTGAATGATCCAGCCTTATTAAGAACAAGTTCTATTGATTGGATGATGGCACCTCCAGCTTCTATATGGTATAATTATCGTGGAACTTTACAAGTACCTAATGAGCAAGTAAAGTTTAATTATGCAGGTAATTGGAAAGCCGAATGTTATTTATTTGATGATCCAGATAAGCCATTTGCTATTGCAAAATTTTTTGTTGTAGACCCAAAAGCAGAAACAATTCTTAGGGTATTTGGCGATTTTTATTCTCCACAAGAATCAATTTTTACATCCGGTGCTTATACATTAGAAGCCACTACAAGAACCATAAACTCTATGCCTGATGGACAGTTAAATACCGCTGTATTCTATAGAATGAATAGATATCAAGAACCCTTTATTGTATCTGAGAATTCATCATATGAAGAATTCTCCGCTAGAAGATATTCTTATGAAATGCCAACTATGATTTCTGGTTTTGGTTCTATAGGACGTAGATTCAGAATTGAAAAAATACCGGCTGAAAATGAATATCGAGTTCTTGATTTAACTGATTTTTCTCTATATCCACGTACAAATTCTCCTTTAAGAATGTGGAGGCCAGATCTATGGCGAAATGGATCATTTTCTGAATTATCAGACGGTGGCGCAATGATTACACGCTATTTATCATCTGGTGATATGGATTATGTGAATATTGAGTTCTTGCTTAATCCTCAAAACCGTCTTGCCAAACACGAGGTTTTTATTAGTGGGTCCTTTAATAATTTTCAACCAGATGCTTCTTGGATGATGTATTATGATGAAAATGTTCAATTGTATCGTTTAAGACAGTGGATACCCAGGGGAAGGCATTCATATCAATATTCTACAGGCACTATACATGCTGATACCAGGTTAGCAGAACAATTAACAACCGAAGAGTTTGAGGGGAATACTGCCAGGGCTGCTCATAATTTTATTGTCCTTATATATTATAGAGAATTTGGTTTCGGCGGATATGATTCTATTATTGGGATTGGCGGAGGTAATGTAAATGGATCGTGGTAGTTCATATTACTTGTTACTCTCAATTGGATATATAGAATCTTTTGTTTTATCTGTTCTTCGCCCAATTATTATGAAGTTTTCTGTAAAATTTGCAGAAAGAGAGTTAATTGTTGATCAACAAATTATTGATAGAGACTTTGGTCCAAAATCTGTGTGGATACATGTTGCATCTCTAGGAGAATTCGAGCAAGCTGTTCCAATCATAGAGCATTTGAAACAGAATGATTCTATAGATATTACTCTTACTTTCTCTTCTCCTTCTGGATACAATATCCGTAAGAATTATGAACTTGTTGATAGAGTTTTATATCTCCCTTTGGATACCAAGGTAAATGCCCGAAAATTCATTCAGAAAGTTCGTCCAGATTGCGCGATCTTTATTCGATATGAATTATGGATAAACTATCTTTTAGAGCTTAATGCATTACATATTCCAGTATTGTATCTAAATGCAACCTATCCACGCTCGATTCTTTGGCGCTTTATTCCCTTTATTTTGAAATCTATTTTACACTGTTTTTCTTATATCATAACTGTGAATAAGCAAGAAACAGCTCATTTCCTTGAATTACATATTGATACACCAATTCAAACAGGCAGTGATACTAGATTAGATAGAATTTCTTCTAGAGTTTCACAAATCTTACACCATCCATTATTGATTCATGAACTATGTCCGATTGACTATTCTGATGAAGATACAGTGATTGTTTTAGGAAGTTCTTGGAGTAAAGATGAACATGTATTTCTTTCTCAATTACATAAAATGCCATCTTCATTGCGATTAATAATTGTACCACATGAACCAGATGACATGACAATTTCTAGGTTAAAGAAAGAATGTCCACACAGTGGCATTTTAAGTGAATTGAAATATGGAGATAATCCAAAGCATATAATTGTAGATTCCGTTGGGAAATTAATGGTTTTATATGCTCTTGCAGATGCTGTGTATATAGGTGGTGGTTTTGGTGTTGGAGTTCATAGTTGTGCGGAACCAGCTGGATTTGGTGTTCCTTTAGCATGTGGCCCATTTGTTCATAGATCACCAGATGCTATGGCTTTACATGCTTTAGGTGCTTTAGATATTATCCATACCGAAGAAGAAGCATATACATGGATGATGCAGATAATTTAACATCACATCTCTTTCATATACGTCCCTTTCAGATGCGCATATCCTGTTATAGAACTGATAGCAGATTTCCTTGAAATTTCCCACTTCGTTCTTCTGTTCAGTTGTGAGGTTATATGTCAGCTCTCTCCACAGTTGCTTGTAGTTATTGTTGAGCAGCACGGTCTAATTCCATATCTTGAAGAGGTCCTCCCTGGGTATGTTTTCTATGTTCAGTGTTAAGTCAAATCTTGTTGCAACTATGCCCATTAAGAAATCTGGCCCATATTTACTATTTTCTGGGAACACCTTGACTT
>JALRHN010000090.1:0-8349 GCA_023259575.1 Candidatus Kapaibacterium sp.
CACCAGCATTTAAATACATGTCTGGAATTATAAGAATATTTTTTGCTAATAAGGTTGGCTCTGCAGAAGCTGCAATAGGGCCATTTGCACCTTCAGCTATGATTTTAGCTTGGATACGATCAGCATTATAATCAGTAATTTGTGATTCTAATGCAGCAGGTACAAGAATATCACATGGATATTCTAATACAGAATTTCCATCTGCTATAGTTTGAGCACCAGCAAATTGTGTGATAGATCCTGTTGCTTTATGATGGTTGGATAAATCATCAATATTTAAACCATTTGCATTATAAATTGCTCCATCCCATTCTATAATACCAGTAATTGTAGCGCCTGCTTCTGCTAAGAATTTAGCTGCATGATATCCAACATTACCAAATCCTTGAACAATAACAGTTTTATCATGAAATCCTGTTTTTAAACCAAGACTATTCATAAGTTCTGTATCGTTTACAGCTTCTCTGACACCAAAATATAAACCTCGGCCAGTTGCCTCTGTTCTTCCACGCACACCACCTTGAGGAATAGGTTTTCCAGTTACGCAACCCATTGCGTCAATCTCGCCACCTTTAAATGATTGATATGTATCTGCTATCCAGGCCATTTCTCTTGGGCCAGTTCCATAATCAGGAGCAGGTACGTCAACTGATGGACCAATAAAATTTTTATGAATAAGCTCAACTGTATATCTTCTAGTAATTCTTTCTAATTCTTCTTCGGTGTATTCTTTTGGATTAATTTTTATACCACCTTTGCCACCACCAAATGGTACATTAACTACTGCACATTTATATGTCATTAATGCAGAAAGCGCTATCACTTCATCTTGATTGACGTTTTCACTATAACGAATACCACCTTTACAAGGTAATTTATGATGGCTATGTTCGGCTCTCCAAGCAGATATTACATGTATTTCGCCTTTAACTCTGACAGGGAATTGCATATGATAAACAGAATTACATGCTCTGATTTGTTCTAAAAGACCTTTTGGATGGTCTAATAAAGATGCCGCTTTGTCAAAATATGTATTAACTGATTGAAAAAATGGTATCTCATGATACTTTGGCGGTTGAGATGTAGAAGACATAATACTTCCTAATAATAACAAGTAGAATTATCAAAAAATGAAAAAATTATAGATTTCCTCTTAATGCTTGCTCGCGTTCTATAGATTCAAATAATGCGCGAAAATTTCCTTTACCAAATGATGTAGCACCTTTTCTCTGTATGATTTCAAAGAAAAGAGTTGGACGATCTTCCACTGGTTTTGTGAAAATCTGTAATAAATAACCTTCATCGTCACGGTCAACTAAAATTCCTAACTCTTTTAGTGGTTCAATAGATTCATCAATCGTACCAACTCTATCGAGTAAATCATCATAATACGTATTAGGAACTTTTAAAAATTGTACGCCGCGTTTCTGCAATTCTGAAACAGTATGTACAATATCATGTGTTGCTACGGCAATATGTTGAACTCCAGGTCCATTATAAAATTCAAGATATTCATCTATTTGAGATTTAGCTTTTTTTCCAATTGCAGGTTCATTTATTGGAAATTTAATATAACCATTGCCATTAGAAACAACTTTACTCATTAATGCACTATATTCAGTTGAAATATCATTATCGTCAAATGTTAACAATAATTTGAATCCCATTACATTTTCATAGAAAGAAACCCATTCATTCATTTTACCTAATTCTACATTTCCAACACAATGATCTACATAGAGAAGTCCTATGGATTCTGTAGAATATCCATCATTAATTGCTGAATAACCTGGTAGAAATGGTCCATGATAATTTTTTCTTTCTATAAAAGTATGAATTGTATCGCCATAGGTATGAATAGAAGCTTTTTTTACTGTTCCAAATTCATCAGATATTTCTTCTGGCTCGCTATAGCTTCTTGCACCTCGTGAGGTAGTTTCTTTCCAGGATTTTTCAGCATCATCTACCCATAAAGCTAATACTTTGACACCATCTCCATGTTTTTCTATATGCTTGCTGATTTCATTATCTGGATGCATGGGGGTAGTTAACACTAATCGGATTTTTCCCTGTTGTAAAACATAGCTTGCTCTGTCTCTAATGCCTGTTTCAGGGCCAGCATAAGCAATTAATGAAAAACCAAAAGCAGTTCTGTAAAAATATGATGCCTGTTTTGCATTACCTACATAAAATTCAATAAAATCGGTACCATTTATTGGTAAGAAATCCTCTGTTCTAGAAGATAAAGAAGAATCAATATGTAGAGCTTCCATTGTAGTGATGATGAATGTTGATGAATGTAATTGCACACAAATTATGCAAAAGTTTTAACTGAATAACTCTCTTATCTTTTGTGTAGAAGAAAGTAAAGCCATATTCTGTTCTGTAGTTCCTGTACTAATACGAATACAAGAGGGTAGTCCGAAACCAGTTAAAGGCCTTGTAATAAAGCCATTCTTTAACAGTTCCATATAGAAAACATCTGCTTTTTCCGAAGTTCCACAGTCAATCATAGAAAAATTTGCAATGGAAGGGGAAATAGTCCATTGTTGTTCTTTCAATGTTTGCTGAAACAACTGTAATGAGTGTTTATTTAAATCAATTGTCTTTTTAACGAAGTCTATATCTTGTAAAGCTGCAATTGCTGCCAATTGAGAAACAGTACCTGGATCAAATGGTAATTTGGCTTTCATCATAATAGAAATTAGATCTTCCGGAGCAATTGCATACCCAACTCGTAATGAAGCTAGCCCATATGCTTTTGAAAATGTTCTTAATGTTATGATATTAGGAGCAAACAATTCAATACTATTTGGATAATCATCTACGATTGCAGAGCTATATTCATAGTATGCTTCATCCATTATAATGAGGATATTCTGGGGAATATTCTCTACTAGAAAATTCAATTCTTGAGTATTTATATATGTACCAGTAGGATTATTCGCATTAGCTATATAGACTATTTTTGTTTTAGGTGTAATTGCTTTAGTAATAGCTTGTACATCATAACGATAATCATTGGTCAATGGAATTTCTATTCTATTAAGATTTGCTGTTTTAGAAGCTACATAATAACCTACAAAGGTACCAGAAGAGGATACAATACTATCACCAGGTTCAGTAAAACATTTCATGATTAGATGAAGTAATGCATCAGAACCATTATAGGTTAAAATATTAGTATGAGATACATTAAGATGACGAGAAAGTTCCATCCGTAAAGCATATCCACCATCTGGATATAAAGATAAGTCATCATCTGTAATTGATTTTATTCTTTGTAAAGCTAAAGGGGATGCACCAAGTGGATTTTCATTCGATGCAAGCTTGATTACTTTATCAATGCCATATAATCGTTTAATATCGGCTGGTGATTGGCCGGGCTTATAAGGCTGTAAATCTAAAATGTAAGAAGGTATTGAAATCATTAAAAAAATGACATAAAAGTATCAAAATCCATGCTGCTTTTGGATGTGCAAAACTACAAAAACACTATGAAACTAGAAACGAAATAATCTAAAATATTGATAAGTATCACGATTATTCATTGCATACATATATCCTTAATTCAGTAAGTTTGTTCGATTAATAGCTTAAATGATGTGATAATATTTGAAAACGTATGAAATTAACGATTTGTGCTCCTAAGCATTCATATTTGCTGCCGATACTTGCAAATGCCTCGATATATTGTGCTGAATATGGCCATAATTTTATCGAAATGTCAGAGAAGCAATGCATTGATGCTTTATATACAGGCAAAGCAGATATCGCATTAATTAACCCTTTGGATTATGCTTTATCTAAAGCTCAAATGCTTATTATACCAACATTTGCTGTTTTTGCTGAATCATATACAGGAATTTCCTCAATTCATTTTTCTAACACATCATCTTCAATAGATACAATTGGATTAGAATCCGATGATTTTCTTATGAATATTGGTCTTATAGGTTTAACAGAAAAATATGATTTACTTATGCAAAAGAGTATCATTCAGTCAAATCTCGATAAAACTAGCATTTTGGAATACTATGATTCTGCTATTTTATGGAATTCTCAATCAACAATTTCTGGTGCTTTAGATATAACCGAAGAATGGTCTGATTACAATGATTTTCCTTTGCCAATTGCCTTCTGGGCATGTAAAGATGAAGATTTTGCTGTAGATCTAAGGGAAATTACCAAACAACTTGCTGCTGATGATCTTCCAGAAATTGAAACGATTACAGATTCAACTGAACATGCAGATGAGATTGGACGTATTGGTTCATTATTATATCATTGGAAAGATGATTTTAAAGAACATATTATGTCTATTCAACATATTTTATATTATCATCAGATGATTCCAGAAATCAGAGATGTACACATTTTAGGTTAATTATGCTTACTAAATATGGCTATGATAATGCAATTCCAATGTTATTGATTGGATTCTCAATTATTTTTCTAGCAGCTCTTTTTCTTAAAGGTTATGGCAGTGTCATAACCATTAGTATAGGAGCAATTATTGTGTTCTTTACTTTATGGTTTTTTAGAGATCCAGAAAGAGTAATTCCTCAACAAGCATTACAAGATCCTTCTGTTCTTATAGCTCCAGCAGATGGAAAAGTTGTAGAAATTAAAGAGACAGAAGAATTAGAATTTATAAAAGGTAAGGCAATTCAGATAAGTATCTTTCTATCACCTTTAGATGTGCATGTAAATAGAAGTCCTGTAAGTGGGACTGTAGATTTTTATCGATATATGCAAGGCGAATACTTAGTTGCATGGCATCCTAAATCCTCTGAATTAAACGAGCAAAGTAGGATTGGGATTACGAATCAATATGGAAAAGTATTCTTTAAACAAATTACGGGTGTATTAGCCAGAAGAATAGTATGTACTGTCCAAAAAGGACAAGTCTTATCGGCTGGTGAGAAAATTGGAATGATGAAATTTGGTTCTAGAATGGATATTCTTGTTCCAGTTCATACTGATATTAAAGTTGCAATTGGACAAACAGTAAGGGGTGCAGAATCTATTCTGGCAATTTTACCTAAATAATTAATATGAAATTCATTTCATTTTTATATGCTCATCTTAATCCGCAATCGTATGCTCATGCATTAATTCTAATGCTGATTAGTGGCTTTTTACTTGGCATATCTTTTCCTCCTAATCACTTAGGAATTATAGCCTTTATTGGTTTTATTCCTTTGCTTTTTTCTATTGATTATCTTCAGAATCTTAGTAAAAAGAAGCAAATACTTAGTCTATACCTCTGCTTTTTTGTATATCATGGCATTACAAATTGGTGGGTTGGAAGTTGGCAAGCCCAATCAGATCCTTTTTTGATTATTGCTGGTATTGCTTTGTGGCTTGGACATCCTTTCTTTTTAATGATTCCTTTTCTTGCTTTTATATATATCAAGAAAAGAATTCCTTCAATTTATGCATCTATTTCTTTGCCTTTTCTTGTGGTTGCTTATGAATGGCTCCACTCTTTAACAGATTTATCCTATCCTTGGCTTTCTTATGGATATACACAAATATATCATTCATATATAGTTCAAATCGCAGACATTGCGGGTGTATGGATTTTAAGTGCATTTGTAATAATTATTAATGTATTACTTTTTAATCTTCTGAATTTTCATTCTAAAACAATAAAAAGGACAATTTCCTTAAGCATAATTGTACTATTTCTTATTGTTTTTGGATATTCATATCATGTTAAGCGAGTACTTCAAGAAAAGTCTATTTCTGCTCCTACAGTTACAATATCTTTAGTTCAACCTAATATTAATCCTTGGCAAAAATGGTCAGGAGGAGTTTTTTCTCAAGTAGAAAAACATTTCCAATTGATGGAAATGGATTCACAATCTAAACCTGATGTATATCTATGGAGTGAGACTGCAATACCATTTTTAGATGTGGAAACTAATGCACATCATAATTTTTCTTATTTCATGAATAGGAATAAGAATATTCCAATTTTATCAGGTTTTGCCGAATTTGTATTAATTCCTGATTATCAGAAAGAGTCACTTGCAAAACCATATCCATTGATGCCAGGTTATAAGTACTATGCTCATAATGCAGCTGCTTTAATTCAACCACATAATTCAGTTCCTATTCATCGCAAAATGAAATTAACACCATTTGGTGAAGGTTTCCCTTTTTCTCAAGATATAGAACTATTGGCTGGTTTTTTAGAATGGGGAGTAGGAATTTCAGGATGGAAAAAAGGAAAGATTCAATCTCCACTAGTATTAAGAAATCCTGAAGGCCGAATCATCTCATATATTGGAACAGTTATTTGTATAGAATCTATCTATCCAGAATTTGTTAGAAAATATGCTAAACAAGGAGCATCGATGTTAGCGGTTATTACAAATGATGCATGGTTTGATAATAGTCCTGGCCCAATGCAGCATTTTGCAATATCACAAATGAGAGCAATAGAATCACATAGATGTATAGCCAGATGTGGTAATACTGGTATTAGCGGGTTTATTCATGCAGATGGTAGTATTCAAGCTATTGCTAAACCACAATCAGAACAAATTCTGAAAGCTGATATTCTGCAAATGTATGACTTAACTATATATTGTCTTTATGGTGATTACTTACCTTATATTTCATCAGTATGTAGTTTATTCTTTCTATTCTATGCAGGATATAAAGGAAAAGTACGGACTGTTCAATTTACCCACCCTTTTAAGGAAACTTCTATATGAATATTGGAATAATGGGTGGAAGTTTTAATCCGATTCATAGTGGCCATATTATTTTTGCTGATGCTTTTAGAAGACAATGCTCTTTAGATTCTTGTTATTTAGTTCCTGCTTCGATATCACCATTTAAATTGAATGAAAAGAATGCAGACGACATTCACAGGGTACATATGCTTTTATTAGCTTGTGAAGAACTTCAAAATACTTATGTCTCTACAATTGAACTAGAAAGAGGCGGAATTTCATATACTATCGATACTATACTTGAATTCAAGAATATGTTTCCTAATGATAAGCTATTCCTTTTGATTGGCGAAGATCAAGCAATACAGTTTACCAAATGGAAAGATTGGAAAAAAATTGTCGCTAATGTTCAATTATGCATTGTTGCAAGAAAAAATCATGAACAGAATACAGATATTATAGATGATATATTATCTTTAAATAATACCTATTCTAAACCAATATGGTTAGATATTCCAGTCATTGATATTTCGTCATCAATGATTCGTTCCCATCTAGAGCATGGAAATGATATACATGGTTTAGTCCCATTACAAGTAGAAATGTATATACAATCATATTCTTTATATAATTGATGATTACTAAAGAAAAAGTTATTGTTTTAATGAGTGGTGGAATGGATTCTACTGTCTGTGCTGCTATTGCACATTCTGAGTTATATGATATCCATGCTTTACACATAAATTATGGACAAAAAACCGAATCAAGGGAAGAACAATCCTTTAATGATATTTGTAGCTATTATTCAATTGATAAACGCTTACATGTTGATATAGGTTATTTAAAGCATATTGGTGGGAGTTCTCTATTAGATACTTCTATACAGATAAGCAAAGCAGATTTACACTCTAAAGAAATTCCTAATAGTTATGTGCCATTTAGGAATGCAAATATGCTTTGTATAGCTGTCAGCTGGGCAGAGGTAATTAAAGCCACAAAAATATATATTGGTGCTGTTCAAGAAGATAGTAGTGGTTATCCTGACTGCAGAAAAGAATTTTTTGATGCCTTCCAATTGATGATACATAAGGGTACTAAGCCTGATACTCATATTCAGATTATTACTCCATTATTACATATGTCTAAAAAAGAAATTATTCAGACTGGTAATCATCTTAATGCGCCTTTACATCTTACATGGAGTTGTTATGGTTCTGAAGATAAAGCTTGTGGCATCTGTGATTCATGCGCTTTAAGATTAAGAGGATTTGCCCAGGCCGAATGCATAGACCCAATCGAATATGCTAATATTCCTAACTATATATAAAAACCGTTTTACAACTAATTCTAGCTATAAAACGGTTATTTATAATCTACTATGCAGATAAATTTAATGTTGAACTATTAAAGGCAGAGAAATAACTGACATTCCAGTTCTTAAAATTACGGAATAATGTCCGGAAGATAGATTCTGTGAAATAGTATTAATTGTCTGATATTGAGGTCCTGCAGATAAAAAACCAAGATATTGTTTGCTTACTTGATTACCCAATGCATCAATAATTGAATATTCAACTTCAGATGCCTGCTCAAGAACAAAGCTAAGTGTTCCAATACCAATTAATGGGTTTGGAGCGATAATGGGATTTATAAAAATCTG
>JALRHN010000090.1:8359-8599 GCA_023259575.1 Candidatus Kapaibacterium sp.
ACTTTACTTGCTGCTGCAACTGTAATTGCAATTGGGTTCATAAAATTCCATTGATCACCACTTTCCCCACCGTCTCCATTTACTGCATTTCCGCAAGCAAGCAGATAATAAGTACCTTCTATTGTAGGAGCTGTCCAAGTAAATGTGAATGATGTTTTACCAGCAGTCATGGTTTTTCTTGCAGAATGAACCAATTCATTCTGAGATTTTTTTAAACCCTGACCTGTAATAACATTTAGT
>JALRHN010000091.1 GCA_023259575.1 Candidatus Kapaibacterium sp.
AATACTGATAAATAGTGGTTTCTGCTCCTGAATTGCTTGCAATAATGATTGATCATTCCATGCTTGCCAATTGACAGGATTATAGGCATGCTGTAATAAATAAGGCGAAAGCTCATTAATAAGAGCATTCGCCTTGCCATCATTGGATAAAACACGATTTTTATCTTGCATAATGAGCACGAATATTAGGAATTAAATAATCTTTAAAGGTAGCTGTAAAAGAATAATCGGGATGCCAATTCCAATCTTTTCTAGCTTGAGAATCATCAACCTCGGCTGGCCAACTATCAATGATTTCTTGTCTTTGTTGTTGTGGCTCAAAAGTAATTTGTGCTTCAGGGAATTCAGATGTCACCATTTCTGCAATATTAGCAGCAGATGGAGAAAAAGAAGTAACATTATATACCCTTTGAGTAAGCGCTGATAATGGGGCTGCAGCTAATCCTAATAGTGCTTTAACAGCATCGGGCATAGCCATAAATGGAATTGTTGCATCAGGCCTAACAAAACATGCATATGGTTTATGTTGAGCTGCATTATGAATCATTTCAGGGGCATAATCGCTTGTGCCACCAGTTGGAATTGTAAAAGCAGAAATCAAACCTGGAAATCGTAATGCTCGAAAATCTACAAAGCCAGATTCTTTAGTTGGAGATAGCCTCTTATAACAATCAGAATAGTATCTTCCTAATTGTTCATTATACAGTTTATTGATACCATACATTGTAATTGGAGAATTAAAATCTGATTCTTTTGCTGGTTTTGCAGCATTTTTGACAGGTAAATTAGGAACGCCATATGCAGCAATTGTACTTGGAAATAACATTTTAACAGCAGTTCCTGTCCTTTTTCCAATTCTGTAGGCTAATTGAAGAAAATTCATTGTACCATCTACATTGATATGATGGGCTCTTTCAGGATTTTTTTCACCACTTGTTGATAAAATTGCTGCCAAATGAAAAATTTCATTGATATCATATTTTTCTATATCGCGGATTACTTCATCATCGCATATATCCCCAATAATTACCTCTTCACATAAAGAAGTAAGATATTCGCTTAATGGCGTTAAGTCTACTGCTATGATTGTAGCTTTTGCTGCAGAAAGGGTTTCTAATAATAAATGGCCAATTTCACCATTTGCTCCTGTAATAACTACGGTACGGTTAGACATCAATAATTTCCAGATTGAATTCAACATATTAGGTTTTTACTTCACAAATCTACAAAATCAAGCATGAATTTTCTTAGTTGCATTATGTTCATAACCTTAAATGGTATTTTTGTTGCAATCATTTTAACAATTAATTCCTTTTATGAATACGTTTCTTTTCCCACATCAACAGCAATCATTAGATGATTATGCTATACATACTTGCGAAATCCCAAGTATTATCATGATGGAAAATGCTGCTTCTGGATGTGCACATGCAATTGCACTTCGATTAGACGAAGAATTTCCATTAAAAGATTGTATTTCTATAACTGTATTATGTGGGCTTGGCAATAATGGGGGAGATGGATTTGCTATTGCAAGACATCTTTACTCAATGAATCGTTTTTCATTGAATATAATCTGTATTGGAGAAGAACATTCTTTAAAACATGATGCCTTAATTAATGCTCACATTCTTAAAAAAATGGGTATTCATATTAAATGGTTAAAGAATGAAGCAGATATTTCATTAGCTTCATTTCAAACTAATTGTATTATTGATGCCATTATTGGTACAGGTGGATCTTCTTTATTGAGAGGATTACCCAAAATTATTGTAGATACTTTAGCTCAGAAACTAGTTTATGAACATTCTTTCTGTATAGCTATTGATATCCCAACTGGTATCGATGGAAATAATGGAAATGCATATCCAAATGCATTTAAAGCAGATTATACTTGTACTATGTTTGCAAAAAAAATAGGAATGCAATTATTTCCTGCTCAAAATTTCTGCGGAGAAATAGAAATAATTTCAGTTGGAATTTCTGATTCCTTGATTCAATCTTTTGGAAATATATTTTCATATGAAGATGCCGATATTGCAGAGATCATTAAGAAAAGAAAGCAACAAACTTCTAAAGTGGATTATGGAAGAGTATTGATTATTGCTGGTAGCATGGACATGCCAGGAGCTGCTGCCTTATGCTCATTGGCTGCTTTAAGGTCTGGAGCTGGAATAGTTGAATTACTTACCTGCGCTGTGCATCCATCTATTCCAATGGAAGTTCTAGTAACAGTATTATCTCATCAAGATGGAATGATCGATATTGAACAAAATAAAGAGAGAATACGAGAATCGTGCTTAAAAGCATCCTCAATTATATGTGGTCCAGGTTTAGGACAAAAAGCAGGAAAAGAACTTTTAGCTTTGCTATTATCAATCCCTCTTCACATTCCTGTTTTGATTGATGCAGATGCAATTCCAGCCAAACATGATATTGAACATATGCCTGAACATTGGATATTAACTCCACATTGTGGAGAATTCTCTCGATTATCTTCAATACCCAGAATCGAGATTGAACAAAAGCCACTTCACTATGCAATTGAAACTGCTTCATCACTTAATTGTATCATACATGTAAAATCTGTACCTGCAATCACTACTGATGGAGACAAAGTATTTATTACGCACAATGGCAATCCGGGAATGGCAACAGCTGGCTCTGGTGATGTTCTTTGTGGAATAGCTGGAGCCTTATTAGCAAAAGGGCTTTCTCCATTGATTGGAATGTCTTTAGCTTCCTATATTCATGCAAAAGCAGGTGATTTTGCAAAGAGTGTTTTTGGAGAAGAATCTTTGATGTCTTCAGATATTATTGCCAGCTTACCGCATGTTTTTGATCCTTCATTACTTGATTCTTGGGAATAACATGATTCATAAAGTTGAATTGGTATTAATGCCACAAGAAGCTGAAGATACATCATTAATATTGGAAAAAATAGTATCTACACTCAATATCGATGAATCTTCTATTACGCAATGGCGCATCATAAGAAGATCTATAGATGCAAGAAACCGTACTCCAAAAATTGTATTGTTAATCCAAGTATTCCAATATGAAGATGCCCCACATGAAATCAAAAAAGTGTATACCTTTAAACAAGTTGATGGAAAAAAATCAGTAATTATCATTGGAGCTGGGCCAGCAGGATATTTTGCTGCATTAGAATTATTAGAGCATGGAATTAAGCCTATCGTAATAGAAAGAGGAAAAGATGCGAGGTCTAGAAGAAGAGATCTAAGGGCCATACAACAATTTGGAATAGTGAATCCAGATTCAAATTATTGCTTTGGAGAAGGCGGTGCTGGAACATATTCAGATGGAAAATTATGGACAAATTCCAAAAAGAGAGGAGATATAGAGAAAGTTCTGCAACTACTTGTTCAGCATGGAGCCCATGAAAGAATTTTGGTAGATACCCATCCACATATAGGTTCAAATAAATTACCAGGAATTATTCAAAATATTCGCTCAACTATCGAAACATATGGCGGTGAAGTACATTTCGATTCGAAAGTAACAGATTTTATCATTGAAAAATCTACTATTCGAGGAGTGATTGTAAATGGCCAATTAGAATTCTATGCTGATGCTGTAATACTTGCAACTGGACATTCAGCAAGAGATATTTTTTATCTACTTAAAGAAAAAAATATTCTTATAGAGTCAAAACCATTTGCTTTAGGCGTAAGGGCCGAACATCCACAGCAATTGATTGATGAAATTCAATATAAACAGAAAAAAAGAGATCCATATTTACCTCCTTCTTCATATAAACAAGTATGTCACATAGCTGGAAGAGGAGTATTCTCATTTTGCATGTGTCCCGGAGGACTTATCGTTCCAGCCGCAACCTCCCCAGGCGAAATTGTTGTTAATGGTATGTCTATGTCTCGCAGAGATTCTGCTTTTGCAAATTCAGGTATTGTTGTTGCAATAGAACAAGAAGATATGAGTGCTTATCATCAATATGGTGCATTAGCTGGTTTAGAATTTCAAAAAGATATTGAACAAAAAGTATTTAGTATAGGTGATGGATCTCAAAAAGCTCCTGCACAAACAATTCCACATTTTATCTCTCAAAAAACAAGTTCACGGCTTCCTAAAACATCTTATATACCTGGAATTTATTCAGCAAATATTGCAGATATATTACCCAAAGGAATCTCTGATAGATTGCAATTGGGTTTTGAGGAAATTGGAAAAAAAATGAAAGGTTATATACACACAGAATCGATTATTGTTGCTACAGAGTCAAGAACAAGTTCTCCTGTTAGAGTTCCACGTCATCATGAAACAAGAGAACATCTCCAGATTCAAAGATTATTTCCTTGTGGTGAAGGCGCTGGGTATGCTGGTGGTATTATAAGTGCTGCAATGGACGGACAAAATACATCGAAAGCAATTGCAATTCTCTTTGGATATATACATGCATAAACATCCTCATCCTGATTTTGGTGTCTATCTTCATATTCCTTTTTGTGAAAAAAAATGTGTCTATTGCGACTTCTATTCTCTTGAAAAGATGGAGCATATGGACATATTTATCTCTCAAATAATTAAAGAGATTACATATACTTCACAGCAATCACAACAGTACTTTAGGCCAGCAACAAGCATTTTTTTTGGAGGAGGTACGCCTTCTTTATTGTCTCCTAAACAAATACAAAAAATTATCAAAGAACTTCACGCATCGATTCCAATTCATCCACTTGCAGAATGGACAATGGAATGCAATCCAGGAACAATTACATTAGATTCATTGAAAGGTTATAAAGACTTAGGGATAAATAGATTAAGCTTTGGAATTCAATCTTTTAATCAAAAAGAACTCGATTTTCTTCATAGAATTCATTCTCCACAGGAATCAATAGAAGCTATATCACTTGCAAGACAAGCTGGTTTTGATAATATAAATATTGATTTGATTTTTGCTTTGCCAGATCAACAGATGAATTCTTGGAAAAAGACATTAGAAATGGCCTTAGAACTTCAAACCGAGCATATTTCTGCTTATAGTTTGATTTTTGAAGAAAAAACTCCTTTGTACACTATGCTTCAAAAAGGTTTAGTAAAGCCATCCGAAGAAGAAAAAGATGCAGATATGTATGCTTATACAATACAAACACTCACCTCAGCTGGCTATTCACAATATGAAGTGTCGAACTTTGCAAAAGATGGTTATTCATGTGTTCATAATAGAACATATTGGCAAGCAAAAGAGTACATAGCATTTGGGCCTTCAGCGCATGGTTTTTTACGCAATAAACGATATTGGAATTATAGAAATTTGATACGATATTTTGAAGCTGTAGAAAAATATGGAAAAGGTGAAGCAAATGTTGAAGAATTAAGTGCCTATAATCGATTATTTGAAACAGTGTTTTTATCTTTTAGGGCAGAAGGACTAAATATTCATCACATAAACACAGAATTTGATATTGATATTCTTTCGATCTTAGAAAAAGAAATTTCCCTGTGGAAACAAGAGCAATTAATCGATATATATAATTCTACTGTGACTTTAACAGCAAAAGGATATGCACTATGTGATGAACTTAGCATTAGAATTATAGCAACATTAGAATCATTTTTAGGTCAAGAATGGGATAATCAAGGGTATCAAGAAGACGAAACTCAAGAAGAACAAACATATTCCTTTACACTTCCAATTCTTGATGTATAAAAAATCATATCTTTTTTATAAAAATATTCACTATGTTTGCAGTTCTAATTTCCTGCCCATAAAATTTGTATGGGCTGTTTTATAACAACCACAGGAGTATCGAATGAGCATTCGTCGTTTATACGAGAGCACATTCATAATCAATGCAGCATTGGAAGATCCCGATGTAGAAGCAGTGATTCGTCGCGTTACTGATTATATTGAAAATCATGGCGGACAATTTGTGGAGATGAGCAAGTGGGGACGTCGTCGCTTGGCTTATCCAATTAAGAAAAAGTACAATGGCTATTATGTGTATATGGCCTTTGAATCAGCATCTGAAGTTTTACCATTGGTAGAGCGCTTCTTTATTTTGGAAGAAAATGTTCTTCGTCATTTGACATTAGAACTTTCCGAAAAACTACGTGAACATCGCAAAGAACGTGCTTTAATTTCTGGTACAACAATACCAGATGAACCAATTATTGATGAGCCTTTAGTAGCATCAGTTACACCAAATATTGACAGTTCTGATATTTTAGCAGAATAATTTTACCCATTGATACACTAGTTATCACCTTTATGAAAGAGATGAATATATGAAAATCATTCTTCGTCAAGATGTAGAAAACCTGGGTCAGATGGGCGATATCGTAACCGTTAAAGATGGTTATGCAAGAAATTATCTCATCCCCAGAAGTTTAGCTTATTATGCTTCTCCTGCATATATTAATGCATTTGAAAGCGAAAAAAAGCGTCATATGGCAGATTTACAACGTAAAAAAGAATCTGCTGAATTAACAGCTTCCAAGTTATCAGAAGTTCAAGTAAGCGTTCCAATGAAAGTTGGTGAAGAAGGCCGCTTATTTGGTTCTGTTACACCTCAAATGATTGCTCATGAATTGGGCGTATTAGGTTATGATATTGATCGTCGTACGATTATCATTGATGAACCTATTAAGTCATTGGGTGTATTTGATGTAAAAGCAAAACTTCATCCAGAAGTTATTGCTACATTCAAAGTTTGGATTATTAGTGCTTAATTCATTATGATCTAGTTTATGAGAGTACATGTTTTTTCATGTACTCTTTTTTTTTGACATATTATTCTTACAACAATGAATATCTCTTATCAATCATTAAAAGAACTAGTTAATATTGATTCTCCAACAGGTTTTACAGAGCAAGCTGAAATATATACCATGAATCTCTTGAAGAGTTATGGATTATCTCCTTATCAAACTAAAAAAGGAGCAGTTATATGTAAGTTTGGAGAGAATCCTATCATTGCTTTAACTGCACATCTAGATACTCTTGGGGCAATTGTAACTGGTATTAAAGCAAATGGCACATTGACAATTTCTCCAATTGGAGGTTTAGGTTTAATTAGTTTTGAAGGTGGATATGTACGAATAAGAACATTAGAGGATAAAGTATATAGTGGCACTTTCTTATTAAATAATCCAGCTTCACATGCAAATAAGACTACTGATACTGCACTGAGATCAATTGAAAATATGCATATCAGATTAGATGAAGAAGTTACCAGCAAAAATGATGTATTAGCATTAGGTATTCAGGTAGGCGATTTTGTTTGTTTTGACCCAAGATATCAAGAATTAGAATCTGGTTATATAAAATCTCGCTTTATGGATAATAAAGCTTCGTGTTTTGTTTTATTCGAGTTAGCACGATTACTTAAAGAGAAAAATATATCATTGCCTATAGAGTTTTACTTCAGTAATTACGAAGAAGTTGGTCATGGAGGTTCTAGCGGATTTTCTGAAAGTATACATGAATTACTAGTATTAGATATGGGTGTTGTAGGTGACCAATGCGAAGGAAGTGAAACGCATTGCTCTATTTGTGCAAAAGACTCAACAGGACCTTATGACTATAATTTTAGGAAAGAATTAACTCTTTTGGCTAGAACCAATAATATTCCTCATAAAGTTGATATCTATCCATTTTATGGGTCTGATGGATCTGCAGCATTAAGAGCAGGAAGAGACATAAAGGTGGGATTAATCGGGCCAGGTGTTTCAGCTTCTCATGGAGTAGAACGTACTCATAAAAAGGGCATCGAGGCAACTATTGCTTTGTGCATTGCATATTTGCAATCTCGTTTCCCAGATGCTGGGATTTGATTATTCGCGCTTGCGAAAAGGATGTTGGGGCGAAAAATGATTGGGGCGAATTATGATTCGCCCGTTCGGGATTTAATATCTATGGAGTAAAGAGCTGCTATGTCCTATAATCCTAATAAACACCATCGAAGGTCAATACGATTAAAAGGGTATGATAATTCGCAAGATGGATTATATTTTATAACCATTTGTTGCAAAATAAGGCATGTATGTTTGCTAATATTACTTTAAGAGGTGAAAATCTAACACGAACATATTATTATGCCAAATCATATACATG
The DNA here is from genome assembly GCA_023259575.1 of Candidatus Kapaibacterium sp. Classification (GTDB taxonomy): domain Bacteria; phylum Bacteroidota; class Ignavibacteria; order Kapaibacteriales; family UBA961; genus UBA961. The sequence continues at coordinate 8,096 of JALRHN010000091.1, forward strand.
GTATTATTGAATTGGTGATTGAAAAAAATGTTCAGCCTTACGATGGAAAAATTATGCTTTGTATTTTGGAAAAAGTACAAAGTATCCTCTAGCTGTCAGATGCTCACCGTCAAAAACAATAGGTCCGGATGTTAGGGGTTTTAAAATTGGTGTCACAAAATGGTTTCGTGGAAACAATGATATTGAAACCTATTGGCAAAACAATTATTATGATATTATAATCCGAAATGAACAATCATATCAAAACATATCACCTTATATTATCAATAATCCTGTAAAGTGGTATTATAACAATGTAGCTAAATAAAGTTCATATGTATTTAAAACTCAATATAATTCCAATTGGTAATTATCATTGTATATAGTTTTTAAATCCTACATTTACATATTATCTACCAAT
>JALRHN010000092.1 GCA_023259575.1 Candidatus Kapaibacterium sp.
ATTGCACTCTTAAAACAGGGTTATGAATTTTACATTAATACATCTTTGCATTTAAGAAAGGCTGAATTATTAAAAATCATTGGAGAATTCTATGTAATTCCTGAAAATCCATTATATGATTATTCTGCATCTATACCCTTTTTAAAACAAGCAATAGCAATTGGCGAAGAGCATGAATTTTATCATTTTGTTACAGCTGTTTATACTGGATTATATCAAAATGCAAAACAGGCAAAACTTTTTGAAGAATCATTAGAATATCTAGAAAATTATTTTGCATATTTCTTAAAAATGCACAATGAACAACAGCAACAGCCATTTATAGCTGGTGAGATTCGCTTTGGAAAAGAATCTCATCAATTGTATATAGATGGTAAACAGATAACTGATAAAAAAGTATTAGAAGAATTATCTCAATCTAAAATTGAAAATACTAAGCTTTTAAATCAGTTGTCAGATTATGAAAAAATTATCTCTACAATTAAAGAAGATATAGCAATAGCATCAAATCGTGGGCTGTTAAAATCAGCTTTTGCTCATCATCTTTTGGATAAAATCCAAGGAATAATAAAGCAACAATTAGATATACAAGGGTATTTACATCTTTGTGAACAAAAATATCCTGGAATTATTAAAAATCTGCAAAGATTATATCCCAATTTGACAAAAACAGAAATAAAGATATTGCAATTAATTAGGCTTGATTTAACATCTCATTTGATATCAGAATTATGTTCCACATCGTTAAAAAATGTAGAGAATCATCGCCTTAGAATAAGAAAGAAATTACAATTACCTAAACAACATACATTTACTATGTTTTTAGATGCATTGCCTAATCAGTTGAATCTAGAAGCTTTTTATAAGGCATAATTTATTTATTCAGTGATATCTTCCCATGAATAATATTTTATTCCATTTATTATAAATGATCTATTTCCAAAATGTCCATTATGCGATGTAAGATAATAAATAGGTTTTTGTAACTCCAATCGTTCAATAATTGCTGCTGGTTGTAAATCTTGTAAAGAGAATGATCCCAATGAATATTCTTTTCCTAGTGAATCATAAATACGATAGGAGACAGGGAATTCTTGTCCAATTGCATATGCAAGTTGAACTTTAATATTATTAGCATGTTCATGTTCTGCCAATGTCTTTAAAGCAATATGCCTAGCCATATAAGCGGCACTTTTATCCACTTTAGATGGATCTTTCCCTGAAAAGGCTCCTCCCCCTATTTCGCAGTCTGCACCATATTGATCTACTACAATTTTTCTTCCAGTTAAGCCACAATCTGAAATTGGCCCCCCAATATTCCATTCTCCAGCAGGGTTTATATAATACTTTGTATCTTTTGTAAATAAAGAATATATATGCTCTGGAATGATAGCCTTTATATCATTAAGTATTTTATCATGAAATAGTTCCTGTAATTGCCTTAAAGATAATGATTGGCTATGACAGCAAGATAATACAAGAGAATCTATATGAGTAGCATATCCATTTTTGTAATGTAATGAAATTTGACTCTTCATATCTGGTCTTAAGATGTCTTTTCCAACAAAATCTGTGAAGATTAATTTATATGCATATTGAACAATTTCTTTCGCTAAGTATATAGCTAATGGCATTTTTGTAGGTGTATCATTAGTTGCAAATCCAAACATTATTCCTTGATCTCCGGCACCTAAAGATTGATTTTTATCTACACTCCTATTGATTTCGGGGGATTGAGCAGAGATATTCATATGAATTGAACAAGATTCAGAATGAAATCCAAATTCAGGATGTACATATCCTATCGATGAAATTGTATTTCTAATTGTTTTTTTTATTAACTCAAAATCCGATTCAGCCAAAAAATTTGCCTTAGAAGTGATTTCACCAGCAATATAAACCGAATTACCCTTAACCATTGTTTCACAGGCTACTCTTGCATCAGGATCATGTTGTAAATACAAATCTAATATGCTATCTGAGATTTGATCAGCTACTTTATCAGGATGTCCTGGTGATACATATTCACTTGTCCATACATAAGAACGTGACATACTTCTTTCCTTTATGAAAATGTTATAGATTTATTTTTTAATGTGAGATATGCTTGAGATATACTTTTCCAATTAAAATATTGAGAATGAGTAAATATTCTTTTTTGAATATCAAAAACTAGACAGGAATCAAATGAATATCTATACAAGAATTGAATTGCTTCTCCAAACGGTGTATGAAGAACATTCCTTTCGGGAGGATGCTCTATATATTCGTTCAAATAGATAGATATACTATTGATTATTTCTGGATGTAATGGACGTATTAAGTCTTTGGGGACATCAATAATTTTAAAAATATTGATGCCAAAAAGTGCAACTGGGAATATTGGACTTGGTATTGAATTCTTGTGAATTGTCCAAATATGAGGTGTAAAATCTGCTCTTGCTTTTAATTCAGCAGCAATTAATGACTTCTTATAAAATGATATGTTCTCTTGTTTTGTATTCTCTAATGCTTGCTCAAATTCTTTTCCCGCAAAGATTGAACATGATCTACATTTAGCAATAAGATCCTTATCGCTAAGATTTCCAGATAAGAATGCGTCGAATCTTCGTAAAAACTTATTAGGATTTTTTGAACCAAGTAAGGAAGGAATATCTCCGCGTCGAAGATTATGTTGTTTAAGACAAAGTGAAATATACGAGTGTATATACATGGCAGACCTCATTGATCGGGCATTACCACCGAATTAAATCGGTTGGTGAATCTTCATAGGGCCCGTCCCTCAGATTCTCTAAATGAATATGGTGCAACTTATAATTGCTGTACAAACATACATGTTTAGCATATATAAAATCAAATAAATTATTACTGTATGTTATTATGAATAGATTTGTCTTATCCGGTATATGTACAAGAAAATATTTGTGAATAGAAATGTACACATAATTATATCACTATGAATAAATATAAACATATCAATAAAATGTACTATAAGAATTACGTATTTAAGCCATTTTTAGGGCTATATAAATTATTGGCATTTCAATTGTAATACAGCGTATAAGTAGATAGTTAAGTAGGGATCCAATAATCATTGGAAAGTCTTTAATAATTGAAATAGTGAAAAGTGTATAGTAAAGATTACTGAATTGTTTAATTAATCTTCGATAGAGTTTATAAAAGGTATGACAGTACTATTGAAGAATAAAGGAGGGTATTCCAGCAAAAAACTTCATCGTATTTCTAATTGCTCTTATTAGCATTGCAGTCGCCCCACATTCATTTGCAGAAAATGGAAGGATTATTGTTGATTATGCTGATTTTCAGCAAATCGATAGATTGGCTAATCAAATACCCGAAAAGTATACACATAATCCACAGGAATTAGCATCGTATATAAAAACATTTACAAAAACAGATCTTGAATTTGTTAGGGCAGTATATGTATGGTTTAGTTCCCCAACAGGAATTGATTATGATTATGATTGTTTATTAGAAAGAAAAAAACGTCCAAGCCAATTGTCAATACCAGTAATGAAAGCTAAATTAGGAGTTTGTGTTGGCTATAGTAATATTATGGTAGATGCATGTAATTCTGTGGGAATAAAGAGTGAGGTTATAGGTGGTTTTGTATATCCAAAAGAAAAAGACGATTCGACAAAACCTTATAGACATGCTTGGGTAATTGTTAAGATTAATGGAAAATATGGATTGATAGATCCTACATGGGGTGCATCATTTGCTATGAAGGACAGTATTAATGCAAAAGAGCGAGTGTATAGAAGATTAAATAATTCTTACTTTTTTTATCACCCTTTTGAACAAGGAAAAAATAGAGAATCCTATGTTCCTCTATGTAATCTGAGGGAACCAGGTATTTATTCTTATAAAAGAAATGACATACCAATAAATATTCATAAGGCAATAAAACAGTATCCAGAACTTAGAAAAATCATTGATGATGTATTTGCAGATGCTAGTATCTTGATGCCTATAAATAAGGAAATTGACACAAGAATACATGAAGATCCAATTCTGGATGAATCAGAGAAGTTCTCAAAATTTTTCTCTTCAATAAAAAGATTACCAATTCAATATTTTTTAGCAAAAAATAATCATGTTGAAGTTAGTCATTCCGGTTTTCTGTTGAATATTCTTTTGATTGATAAAAATAATTTAACACATAATCTCATTACTCTTAATGTAGCCGAGAATAATCACAAAGGATTATTAACAAAACAGGTTATGTTCTTTGTAGAACATAATGGTATGGATGCTATACTACCTGAATAAATGAAAAAAACCGATATGAATATCATATCGGTTTTTTTTCATTATACGGCTTTAACGAATTAGAAAGTATATGCCAATCTACCTTGAACCATACGTCCAATTGCAGCAGCTCCGATAAATTGCTGTACCTTATTATCTAATAAGTTTGTTGCATTTAGATTTAAGCTTAAACCTTCAACACCAGGAATACTATATTGAGCAGTTACATCTAACATATGATAAGCATTTACATCGCCAACATAAACACCAGAATTCATACGGAAAGTATCTACCCAGCGCCATTGTACGCCGATATTAAGTCCTAAATCTGCATTGCGATGCATGATGCCAAGTGATGATTTGTATTTAGGTGCATTAAGTGCAATGGTATCTGTAGAAGTATTTCCTTCACCTAAATCTTCACCATAAAATACATTCTTATTCACATAAGAAGCTGAACCTGAAATTGTAAAACTTGGTGATAATTCATATGTGAATGCAGCATCGCTTCCCATATATGTTATTTCACCATAATTTTGATATGAAAGTAGAATATCACCTTTATGAGGAGTTTCATTTGGTGATACTGTGCCAATTGGTACACTAGCATAAGCGCCACATACTTGCGCAGCTGTAGCATCAGCTTGTGCTTCAGGCATACCTCCTTGCATAAGCGCACCCTTTAAAATTGGCTTTAAATAGGCAGTTACATCTGCTCCATTCATGAACACATTTGGGGTGACAACTTTTAAAGGTGAAACAAAATCTGTTACAGTTGACTGATACACATCTAAAGAAAATTTGAAATTATCAGCTAATTTTCCTTGATATCCTAATTCGATTGTCTGAGTGCTAGATTGACGTAACTTGTCAACTTTGTGATCATTGTCTTGAAAAGGTATAAAAGTTCTATTTGTAGGATTTAAAGAAGCTAAGCTACCTTTTATAGTTGTAGGTGCCGGAATCAAAGATGTAAGCAATGGCTTTAGTGCGGCAAGTGCAGGATTTGCTGTAATGATAGCAGTTACTGCTTGCCACATATTGGCAACATTTCCTGTGCTAAGCCAAATATCTTTACTTGGCGCAAATTGAGAAACATAATTTAAAACACCATTTGAGCGATTAAATGTATATCCATTTCTTCCTGCAGCTGCTCCATATACACCAACAGCATAAGCAGGGTTTGCTGCACTAAAACCAAAAGCATCTTTAACACTTAATAAATCCAAGAATAAATCATTAGTACCAGGATTACTAAATGCTGTATTAAAGGTAGCTCTTACAGAGGAATTATCATCTAATTTATACATTAATGCTAATCTTGGAGACAAAACAAGTTCATCGATAACAGAATGTCTATCGGCACGAAGTGCAGCTAATGCAGAGAATTTATCACCAAATTTTGCATCTGCCTGTAGATAGCCACCAATTTCTGTATAAGCATCATTTTCTTCATTCACACCATTAATTGTACTATCTGTAACTGGATTTGTAGAAAAGAAATCTGCTCCATATGTCAAACGAATATTATCATTCACTTTATAAGCATCTTGAAGGCGAGCACCTAATAAAGTAGAACGATCTACAATTGGATTACCAGTTCTTAAGAAATAGGTATTGCCAGCATCACTCATATTATAGAATACTTGAGCAAATAGATCATTTGAAGTTAATTGAGCATTGAGATATGTATATCTCCAATCTTTTCCATTTGCAGCTCCAAGGCCTGTCATTTCGATTGTATTGACGGCTTGTGAAACGCCTGTATTCAATTGTAACATTGTATTCTCGCCAAGATTATAATATAATCCAGCGTCTACATTAAATCGTTCATGAGTATTCTGACGATTTCCAATTTTAAGTGTATCAGCTAATACACCAGGTTTTAGGGCAGCAGACCTGGCCTTTTGCTCTTCTGGGTCTACATATGCCCAATCATTAGCAGAAAAATATTGACCAGAAATCTTATATCCAATATCATCGTTTACTGTTCCAGCATGTCTTAAGCCAACATTCATAAGATTTTGCATACCGCCAGCCAAAAAGACAGTTGTCCCTTTTGATGCAAAAGGAGAGCGAGTAATAATATTCAAGACACCTTGTGTTGCATTTGGGCCATATAATGCAGATGCGGGACCACGAACCAATTCAATTCTTTCGATATCTTCATTTGAAGAAGGAACAAAATAACCAACATTAACTCTTAAGCTTGGTACTCCAGCAGGACGATAATCTGTTAATGTTAACAGTGAGCCTGTAAATACATTATTAAATCCACGTACACTTACACTTTGTTGAGCAATACCTGTTTGAGAATAATCTATACCTGCCAAACCTCTTATATGTTCTACAGGCGTACTTTTAGGAGCTTCACGTATTGTTCTAGGCTCTATAACTGATACTGAAGCAGGAGCCTCGGATGCTTTTTGCTGCACACGTGATGCTGTTACAACTGTTACATCCATATCGATAGATGTTTCTGCTAATTGAACATCATGAGTAGCATTTCCATTATTCATAGAAAGATTTTCTTTCACATTCTTTTGATATCCAACACAAGAAACAGTAACAGAATAGCTTTTACTTGTTAAACCTTTTATCGAATAACGTCCTCGAGAATCAGAGAAACTACCAATTTGTTTTGTTGATTCTGTGGATCTAACAGTTATTGAAGCTCCTGGAATTGGCTGTCCATTAGGACCAGTAATACGGCCACTAAGAATACCTTGAGCAAATGTTGCAATGCTAGATAAAACAATGCATAATGAGATTGAAAAAACACGTATGAAAATCTTCATACTCATTCTCCAAATGTGAATGGAATATAAAATATGTTCTAAGGAACATGATAATTTTTTAGGAGTATATGCGCTAATTCAAGCAAGATTAGATTTTACTATGATGATATCTAGTGTAGTTGTAGATTTTCTTAGTAAAATTGCTCTTGTTATGCTTGGATGTACACATGAGTATATTTAAGTAATATGCTGCGATTACAATAAATACGATTACAATATAAGAAAAGGATTTAAGTAATAAAAAAAGTGTGTAAGTGATTGATATATAATAGTTTGTAAAATTGATAAGTGAGTATCAAATTTGCCAATGTAATTTTGATAAGAAATTGTATCTTTAAAAATTACTAATTATTGAATAAAGAATTTTCGCATGGATAATATTAATGTAAAAGAGACATATGTACCTACAGAAAAAACAGGTAATATATTTTTATTGGGAATATTACTTGGACCTTTGTTTATTGCTTTGTTAACAACTTTATATGTGCAAGCTATAATTAGTTTTCCAGATCTCTTTTTGTTATTGATTTCATATATACTCTATGTAATCTTGTATGCTTCATTTATTTATGTACTTGTAAGAATATCTAAGTGTAGGAACACAAGAATTGTCAAATTATTTGCATGTTTTTTGAGTTTTTTTTCTGTGTATTACAAAGCTTTCTATTTCATTTTAGCATCTCAAAATGAACATAATATCTTTTTAGGTGATTTTTCTCTATTGTTAAATCCTACTCATATTTTTCAGGAACTTAATGTACTGTCACAGGATATTTATGATACTGTTTTTGGGATACAAATTACAGGTTGGATAATCTGGATTTTTTGGATACTTCAAGCAAGTGGAATATTAGCTATTGGATATTTAACAGGTAAATACTCTACTTTTGAACAAGTATTTTGTGAAAATTGTAATAGATGGACCCAACTAGAATTAAGAATTATGCTCACTTATGAATCAGAGGAGGAATTACAATCAATTCTTGATTCAGATATAAGTCATCTTTTAACATTGACCCCAACAAGTGATTTCATGGATCAGCATATTTTAGTTATTATTGATAAATGTAAAGAATGTGATGCCACTATTACTTTAAATATTGATAAAAAAGTTGGTGAGTTGACATCAAGATATGATGCAATAATCGATGCAAAATATCAAAATGTAAGTCCTGTTTATGTCATTTCTTATTCTCTTTATAGAAAATTTGAAAAGATTAATAATGATTTACAAGACAGTCTTTAGCATTCT
>JALRHN010000093.1 GCA_023259575.1 Candidatus Kapaibacterium sp.
CCTTAGTCTAGCCACTGGTATTCTTAGCTGCTCTCTGTACTTTGCAACTGTGCGCCTTGCAACGTTTAAACCTTGTTTTTTTAACTCTTTTGTTAACTTATCATCACTATGTGGCTTTAAATTTGGCTCTTTATCTATCAACTCTTTAATTTTCTGTTTGATAACTCTTGTAGATATCTCTTCTCCATCATCCGATGGTAATGACTCACTGAAAAAGTATCTTAATTCAAAAGTTCCAAAACTGGTTTGTACATATTTGCCATTAACTATACGACAAATAGTAGAAACATCCATCCCTGTAACATCTGCTACATCTTTATATATTAATGGTTTAAGAGCACTTTCACCATATCTAAAAAAGTCTTTCTGAGCTCCAGCAATACCAGTCATTACTTTCAACATAGTTTTCTTTCTTTGCCTAATCGCTTGCAATAAGAACTTGGCATCATCATATTTTTTTCTAAGCCATTCCCTGGTTTCTTTATTATATTTTCTATATCTAGCTTCCTTTTTTAAGTCTTCATACATTTTATTTAATCGTAATTGAGGAATTCTATTGTCATTAACTGTAATAATTAGATCATCAGATTCATCATCAGCTATGATCATAAAATCAGGGATTACAGTAGATGTTGCATGAGAAATACCCATTCCACCTGGTTTAGGATTTAATCTTCTAATTGCATCAATTGCTTTTTTCAAATCATCTTCACTGATATTATGTTGTCTACATAATACAGGATAATGCTTCATAACAAAGACATCATAGCTTTTGTCAATAATATTTTTCGCCAATTCTTCTGCAGCAGAACAGTTATTTTTTGCTTTTAACTGAAGTAATAAACACTCACGAAGATTTCTGGCTGCTATACCAGATGGTTCTTGTGATTGGACATAATGCAAAGCCTTTTCTGCTGATTCTACGTTTACATATTCGATTGGTACTGGTGCTATTGGCTCTGATAATAGTTCAGCTAATTCTTCATCATCTTCATCTAGATTATCAAAATAAGAATGAGTAGGTATTTTGGGTCTTAAACTTCTTTCTAAAAATTCCCTTTGCCTACGTAAATAATCTCTATGAAGTCTATGATTTTCTTCAGCTATTTTGGTATTAATATCATCGACTATTTCTTCTAAAGATCTTCTTAAATAGCCATCATCTTCAAGATTGCCAATAATAGTATAACAAAGTAAGCGCATTTCATCTGATAGATTCAACATATTTACTTGAGAAATTAAATCATCAGTAAATGTAACTGTATCTTTTATCTGAAATCCACCAGTATCATCATCATCATCGTATTGATCTTTTGTTTTATCTACATTATTTCCCTCATTCCATGCTGATTCATAAAAATCAAATGGATCATGATGTTCTTCTTGATAAGGCTCTTTTTCTTCATAACTTGCTTCATGGTCTTTTTCTCCATCATATGCATCTTGAGGGATTGTATGAACCATTGTTTCATTAGGCACAAAATCACTGTCTTCATCTAAAATTACAATATCATCAGAGGTTTCATCAAGCATTGGATTTTGCTCGATTTCTTGTCGCACATGTTGTTCTAACTGCAATATTGGTAATTGAAGTAGCTTTAAATATTGTATTTGTTGCGGTGTTAATGTCTGTAATAGTGATGTCTGTAAAGACATAGTTACTTTCATGGCGTCCCTCCTTCTGTTTCTTTCACATAATTCCGAAGCTCATTATACCAATCTTCACCATATGCCCTAATTAAAGCTTCTTTAACAGATTCATAACTTTTTGTATGTGTAGATATGCCATGATTGTATGCTGGCTTGCATTCTTCAAATGGAGAAAAACTTAAATAATCACCACCGAAATTTCTTACTCGTATAGGAAATAAGTGACACGATATTGGTTTTCGATAAGAAGATTTACCATCAAAGTATGACTTCTCTAAAGCACATTTTGCTATATGTTGCTCATCATAAAACACAAAAACACAATCTTTATTATCAATACAGGTTACAGATAAATCATTTTCAGAACCAGATATAAATCCATGCTTTTCAATATACTCTTTAGAATTATTAGATAAATATGGAAGCGCATGAGAAAAAGCTTGTTGCAATAATTCTACTTCAGAAATATCCAATGGAGCACCTTCCCCACCTTTAATTGTACAGCATGCACCTTTACAAGCCCCTAAATCACATGAAAAAGGAGTAGATAAAATTTGCTCGTCAATTAATATGTCTTCTATAAGAATCATGGCGTAGTCTAAGAATTGTGGACGCCTGATATATGCTGCAATATATCATGGTATGATTTTTGCCTAAACTAACTAATGTACTTTTGAAAAACAAGAAAAACTATCAAATACGAATGAATATAAAAAAAGGCCAATAATGGCCTTTTCATTTATATACTTGGGTAAATCGAAAAATCCTTGCAATAATCCTTAACTTCTTGCTTCACTTTTTCAGGTATTCCTTCTTGACTAATATTAGAAAGAACTGTATCAATAAATTCAGCAATTTGTTTCATATCTTGTTCTTTAAAGCCTCTGGATGTCATAGCAGCTGCACCAAGTCTTATTCCAGAGGTAATCAAAGGAGGTTGTGTATCGTATGGGACAGCATTTTTATTACAAGTAATTCCAGATTTATCAAGTGCCAATTCTGCCTGTTTCCCTGTTAAATTTTTATTTCTAAGATCGATTAACATTAAATGATTATCTGTTCCACCACTGACAACATTATATCCTTTATCTAGTAATGCTTGTGCCATTGTAGAAGCATTTTTGACTACTTGTGTTGTATACGAATGAAAAGAATCGCTTAATGCCTCTTGGAATGCAATTGCTTTGGCTGCAATAACATGCATCAATGGACCACCCTGAATTCCTGGCATAACCATTGAATCAATAAGTTCACCCATCTGCTTGATGCGTCCAGATTTAGGTGCCACTAATCCAAAAGGGTTTTCATAATTATTTCCCATCATGATAATACCACCTCTTGGACCTCTTAAGGTTTTATGAGTAGTACTGGTAACAATATCACAATAAGGAACTGGATTCATTAGATGTCCTTTTGCTATTAAACCAGCTGGATGAGCAATATCAGCCATTAAGAATGCACCAATAGAATTGGCAATATCTCTGAATGCTTTATAATCAATATTTCTTGAATAAGCTGATGCACCAACTGTTATCATTTTGGGCTTATGTTCTTTTGCTAATTCTGCAACACGATTATAATCAATAAGCCCGGTTTCTTTATCTAATCCATAGGGAATAAAATTATAGAACTTTCCAGAAAAATTTACAGGAGAGCCATGAGTAAGATGTCCGCCATGAGATAAATCCATACCTAAAACAGTATCACCTGGTTTTAGATACACAAAATATACAGCCATATTAGCTCCAGAGCCACTATGAGGCTGAACATTAACATATTCTGCTCCAAAAAGAGTTTTTAATCTTTCTATTGCAAGATTTTCAGCGACATCAACCCATTCACAACCACCATAATAGCGTTTGCCTGGATATCCTTCAGCATATTTATTTGTAAGAACTGAACCTTGAACTTCCATAACAGCCTGTGATGTAAAATTTTCACTAGCAATAAGTTCTAATTTATCACATTGCCTAGAGTATTCTCCAGCAATTGCTGCATACACTTCAGGATCTTGTTTCTTTATTATATCGTACATTTTATACTCTTTACTTATTTTTTAATACTGAACAAATGGTGTATGAACCGAACCTGTCTGTGTGGTATATCGGACAAAATATGATCCTGGAGAAAACTGTGGTAATTGTAATTTTTCTCCAATATTTAATAATGAATTGAAGGTAAAAACAGTTTCACCCAATATATTTACTATTGATATTGTAGCATGTGGATCGAACATAGAAGCTGGGATATTTAATTGAGCTGAATTTCCATTAACTACAGGATTTGGTGAAACATGCAGTTCTTCTTTCGCTATTATAGTTTCATTCATACTTAATGGGGCTTGGCATATTACCTCACCAGTAATTGCATTTACATAGCAATCATATACCGGTTCTTGGGTTTTAGTATCAGCAAAATTAAAAAGCCACATAGGTGTGCCAGCAGGAAAATTTACACCAGGTAATTCAAATGGAGATGTAAATACAACTATAAAAGGTGGTTTTGCAGTTGGATACTTTGCATTATATGTTTTAAATCCCATATCAGCCTTTAGCTTTGTGGCTATGATATCTGAGTTAAGAACATTTGAAGGAATTGTATCTTGAGGTACAAAAGGAATATCACCTGGGCCAGCACCATCTGGTATAGGAAATTGTTGGAATCCTAAAAGAGGTACCTTTATAAATGCTATTAATTTCGTTATAACCGAATCAGATTTGTCTAAAGCACTAATCACATAAATCCATATTGGAGATTTACCAGTCTTAATATCATATACTCCACCAATAAGAGAAACGATTTGTCCTAAACCAGTTGTATCACCAAGAGTTACAATAGATACCATTTTGGGTGATTTCCAGCCTGAATCAACGGCTACTTTTTTTGCAGCAGCTATTCCTTCGTTCATTAGATATGGTTGTGCAATCTGAGCCTGAGAATAAAAAGCTCCTAAGCATAATATGCTTAATACAAGAAGTGATTGAACGATCTTTTTCATATATATCCCGTTAATTTTAAAAAATCTTTGTGAAATGTTTTTTAGAATATTTATGCCAAATTATGAAAAACACAAGCTTTCATGAAGTAGTTTTTTGAATATTGATATATATAGAAAAATAAACTCTATTCCTACATAGTGAACGTTTCGTAATTTTGTACTTCTAAAGATTACATTATACTGATAATTACTTGCTACCATGACAAAACAAGATTGGCTACATACAGCAGAAACTCTATTAACTTCGCGCTTAATAGATACGATAGAAGAACAAGAATTAGCCCCAAAAGGACAAGTTTTATATCAATTTTCATCTCGTGGTCATGAGCTTGCACAAATTATCATGGCTCAACACCTAAATAATCCTCATGATGCAGCAACTGTATACTATCGTTCTAGACCATTTGTTTTAGCTGCCGGAATGACCATTGAAGAAGCATTTGCAGGTCCTCTTGCAAATAGTGGCTCTTTGAATGGTGGTAGAGATATTGGTGTTGTTCATAATCTTCCACCAAGAAAAGGTATTACAGTTTTACCTGCAAGCGGAGATGTTGGCGCTCAATATACTCCGGCAGTTGGTTGGGCCCAAGCAGCAGTATATAGATCAAGTGTTTTAGCAGAAAAAGAATGGTCTGAATCATGTGCAATTGCATTAGGTGGTGATGCATCATGTGCAACTAATGGATTTTGGTCTGCTCTTACGATTGCGACCACGCAAAATTATCCTATGATTTTCTTTATTGAAGATAATAATTATGGTATTTCTGTTGATGGAAGTTTTCAAACTCCTGGTGGAAATATTGCTCATAATTTAGCTGCTTTTTCAAATCTTAGAATATTTGAAGGTGACGGAGCAGATCCAGAAGAAGCATCTGAACTCATTCAAGCTGCTGTAGAGCATGTAAGAAAACGCTTATCCCCTGTTTTATTACGATTATCTGTACCAAGATTATGTGGTCATTCTGGCGCAGATAATCAGTCATATAAAACTGCAGAACAAAAAGCCGATGAACTATCAAGAGATCCTTTACCTCGTTTAAAAGAATATTGCAGAAAAAAGAAAATTCTCTCATCAAAACAGTGGGAAGAATTAGAAAAGAATGTTGAAAACAATGTTCGTGAAGCATTAGATCGTGCTATAAACTATGATCAACCTCATCAACAAGATATTATGGAACATATGTTCTATAATAAAAAAGATATTCAATTGGTTGGTGGTGCTTATGCTGAATCGTATTCTTTTATGAATAATGATGATGAAGGCCCCAAAGGACAAAGAATGAATTTGATAGATGCTGTTAGAACCACGATGGAATCTGAATTAGCTATCAACCCAAGAGTTTTAGTATTCGGTGAAGATGTTGGCGTTAAGGGTGGTGTTCACGGAGCAACTGTAGGTTTACAAAAGAAATTTGGAAATTCACGAGTATTTGATACTTCTTTATCCGAAGAAGGTATTATAGGAAGATCGATTGGAATGGCATATGCAGGATTAATACCTGTACCTGAAATACAATTCAGGAAATATTTAGACCCAGCAATGGAGCAATTTAATGATACCGGTACAATTAGATGGCGTACCAATAATGCTTTTGCTGCTCCATATATCTTAAGAATACCAATTGGCCATAGTAAAAGGACAGGAGATCCATGGCATAGTGTTTCGGGTGAAGCCATTTTTGCACATACTCTGGGCTGGAGAATTGCAATTCCTAGTAATGTATCCGATGCAGTTGGTTTATTAAGATCTGCAATTCGTGGTAATGACCCAACAGTTTTTCTAGAGCATAGAAATATTTTAGATACTTCTGTCTCCAGAGGAAATTATCCTGGAAACAATTATCTGGTTGAATTTGGAAAAGCATCTATTATTCAAACAGGCACCCAAGCTACAGTCATTACGTGGGGTGAGATGGTACATAGAGTAAAAGAGGCATCACATTTACTTACGGATATTTCATTAGAAATTATTGATTTACGTACGATTGCCCCTTGGGATAAAGAAACAGTTCTTACTTCAGTCAAGAAAACCGGTAGATGCTTAATAGCACATGAAGATTGCATAACTGCAGGTTTTGGATCTGAAATTGCAGCTTATATTGCAAAAGAAGCATTTATGTATCTAGATGCACCTGTTGACAGAGTAGCAACACCTGATATTCCAGTTCCATATAATCTTGGTTTAATGGATATAGTTATTCCTACAATTTCGATTTTACAGGAAAGAATTAAGGAATTAGTTCAATTTTAGAATGTCACAATTCTAACAAGACTTTTATTTATCAAAGTATATTATTCAATTATATAAAGAGGGCGCTATGGAGCGCATAATGTTTAAATCTAAAATCCATAGAGCTTCTATAACGCAAGCAGAATTGCATTATGAAGGAAGCTTAACTATAGATCTTGATTTAATGGATGCTGCAGATTTATTACCCTATGAAAAAATATCTGTAGTGAATATTAATAATGGCGAGCGTATCGAAACATATGTAATCCCTGGTGAAAGGGGTTCTCGAACAATTTGTTTAAATGGTGCTGCAGCAAGAAAAGGATGTATCGGCGATAGAATTATCATTATTAGCTATGCTCATATGAGCGATGAAGAAGCTCATTCATATTCCCCTACTATAATTTTAGTAGATGAACATAATTCGATCATTAGCACTTCTCATTCTGTTGAACCACATACTTTAATAGCATAATGCAAGAATTATCATTAGCAATTATCATTTTAGCTGCAGGTAAGGGAAAAAGAATGGGTATGGTAGATAAGCCTAAAGTTATGGCTGAGATATCTGGTATACCATTAATTGGACATGTAATCAAAGCAATATTGCCTTTATCACCTGTTTCTATTATTCCCATTATAGGTTTTCAAAGGGAAATAGTTTCTTCTTTTATCGAACATTATCAAAATCCTACTATATCTTGTATAGTTCAAGAAGAACAATTAGGAACTGGACACGCTGTTAACCAAGCAGCACATATATTCAAAGATTTTACTGGTTATATTCTAATATTAACAGGTGATACTCCATTAATCCAGACTTCAACATTACAATCTTTTATAGACAGTTTTCATAGCTTTCCTGTTGATTTAGCAGCAGCAACCTTAAGTGCTTTTACCTCTAATCCTTTTGGATATGGAAGAATTGTTCGTTCTGAACAAGGAGATTTTATTGGTATAGTTGAAGAAAAAGACGCTACAGAAGATCAAAAAAAGATTGAAGAAATTAATACAGGTATCTTTTTGGTTCAGTCTGATAAATTATTTAAGGCCTTGAATAATATATCAAATACTAATGCACAGAATGAGTACTATTTAACAGATATAATCAAAATATTAATAGATCAAGGTGAACATGTTGCTGCAATTTCAAGCAATTCATTTGCTGAATTTCAAGGAATAAATACTCTTGAAGAATTGCAATTGGCTCAATCAACCTATAATGAACTTCAAGGTTAATTCTTACTATGTT
>JALRHN010000094.1 GCA_023259575.1 Candidatus Kapaibacterium sp.
ATCATCATGAAGATTAATTGCAATTTTGCCATTAGCTCTTACACTTTCAAATTCGGATAATAATGTTTTCTTTACAGTACCATTAGCTGTAGCCATAAAGATATAAAGATTATCTGGGAATTCTTTTACCGTTAATGTAGCAGTTACTTTTTCTTCATTTGCTTTTTCTATTACATTGGCTAATGATCTACCTTTTGCATTTCTGCTAGCCTCAGTTAAATCATATACTTTTACTCTAAATACTCTACCGCGATCAGTAAAGAATAATAAATAATGATGTGTTGCTGCACGGAATACTTGTTCTACATAATCATCATCATATGTACCAGCTCCGCTCGCGCCACGACCACCTTTATTTTGACGTCTATAATTACTTACAGCAGTACGTTTAATGAAACCTTTATGAGAAATTGTAACAATCATTTCTTCATTGGCTATCATATCTTCTAATGTGAAATCTCTGGCATCATGAACAATTTCTGTTCTGCGTTCATCACCATATTTTTTACGGATCTCAGCTAATTCATCACTAATAATTTGCATCTGCAATTCTTTGCTAGCTAAAATAGATCTGAGCCTTTCTATTAATTGAATAATCTCTCTATATTCAGCTTGAATTTTATCTCTTTCTAAACCAGTTAATCTTTGCAAACGCATTTCAAGAATAGCTTTAGCTTGGATTTCCGACAAACTAAATCTTGACTGTAAATTAATACTAGCTGTTGGGGTATCTTTAGATTCCTTAATGGTTTTAATAACTTCATCAATATTATCTAAAGCAATAATAAAACCTTCTAAAATATGGGCTCTTCTCTCAGCAGCATCTAATTCAAACTGTGTTCTTCTTACAATAACTTCATTTCGATGCTTTAAGAACTCTTCCATCATTTGCTTTAATGTAAGAACCTTAGGACGGCCCTTAACCAAAGCCAACATATTAACGCCAAATGTAGTCTGTAACTGCGTATGTTTATACAAATTATTCAATACTACCATCGGCGTAGCATCACGCTTTAACTCAATAACTATTCGCATACCATCACGGTCTGATTCATCTCGGATATCAGATATATCTTCAAGTACTTTAGCCCTAACTAAATCTGCGATTTTTTCAATCAATGAAGCTTTGCTTACTTGATATGGTAACTCGGTTATAACAATTGTTTCTTTAGTTTTTGTTGCTTCTACATTCGCTTTAGCACGAACTAAAACACGGCCACGCCCAGTATGATAGGCATCCTTAACACCCTCATATCCATATATAATACCACCAGTCGGAAAATCAGGTGCCTTTACATACTGCATTAAATCAGCAATTGTTATCTCTGGATTAATAATCAACGCTTGTAATGCATCAATAACTTCGCTTAGATTATGAGGAGGAATATTTGTTGCCATACCTACAGCAATTCCACCAGCTCCATTTACTAATAAAGTAGGTAAAGATGTAGGTAGAATTGTAGGTTCTTCTAAGGAATCATAATTAGGTACAAAGTTAACAGTATTTTTATCTATATCTCGCAATGTTTCCATTGCAATCGATGCTAATTTTGATTCAGTATAACGCATCGCTGCAGGAGGATCTCCATCTACAGAGCCATAATTACCTTGTCCATCAACAAGTGGATAACGCATAGACCATTCTTGGGCTAAACGTACCATTGCATCATAAACAGAAGAATCTCCATGGGGATGATATTTACCAAGAACTTCCCCAACTAAACGAGCAGATTTTTTATATGGTCTATTAGGCATCAAACCAAGTTCATACATAGCATATAAAATTCTGCGGTGAACAGGCTTTAAACCATCACGAACATCTGGTAATGCACGTGAAACAATAACAGACATCGAATAATCAAGATAAGAAGCGCGCATTTCATCTTCTAGCATAACCGGAAGAATGCGCTCGCTAAGGAGCGATGACATAGTGTTTTTCAGAGTATTTAAGGAAAAATCTTATATGCAAAAATACGAAAAAAGGATGTCTTGGAAGCAGTTATTTATTGGTTTATTTTACTTTTTTTTATTCAAGCATAATTAAAAAAAGCCATCCCCAATAATTCAGGGATGGCTGGCGGAAAGGGCGGGATTCGAACCCGCGGAACCCTTGCAGGTTCACACGCTTTCCAGGCGTGCCAATTAAACCACTCTTGCACCTTTCCGTAGTACATGCATCACAACCAGGGCTGTGATTATACCAACCTTTTAAAAAAAGGAAAGCGAAAATAGGAATTTTGAAGGAATATAGAATAGATAATTTGTTAAGTGGATTGTAATATATATTTACGATGGATGATTCAGAGATGAACATAATCACCAGTATTGCAAATAAACGCACGATTTTATTCATCAAAATCACGTAATTTTGCCTAGCAATTTCTTGTTTCTTCAATCCCAGGCAATAACTTTAAGGATTGTTAATGATTGACCATATAACCTCACTTCTAGGCGATCAAGCCTCTTATTTATTAGATCACACTTGCAATACTATTCCTAAGGCTTCTTTACATGTACCTGGTGGTGACGCTGTAGATAGAATATATTCTGTTTCGGATAGATCTAATCGTGTATTACAAAATTTACAAAGAATTCTCTCACATGGCAGGCTTTCTGGTACAGGATATACTTCGATACTTCCCGTCGACCAAGGAATAGAACATTCTGCTGGCGCTAGCTTTGCTAAAAATCCAGCATATTTTGACCCAGAACATATCATTACTCTTGCAATTGAAGGCGGTTGCAATGCAGTAGCTTCTACTTTTGGTGTATTAGCTATGACATCCCGTTCATATGCCCATAAAATTCCTTATATCGTTAAGATCAATCATAATGAACTACTAACATATCCAAATAAGGCAGATCAAATATTATTTGGAACTGTTCAGCAAGCTTATGATATGGGAGCTGCAGAGATTGGAGCAACTATTTATTTTGGATCTCCAGAGAGCTCTAGACAAATTGTAGAAATTTCCCAAGCATTTACGCATGCACATCAATTGGGTATGGCAACTATTTTATGGTGTTATCTAAGAAATTCAGCTTTTAAATCAGATAAAGATTATCATATTTCTGCAGACTTAACAGGTCAGGCAAATCACTTGGGTGTTACTTTAGGAGCAGATATTATTAAACAAAAATTACCTGAAAACAATGGTGGATATGCTTCACTAAATATGGGTAATTCTAGCTATGGAAAATTAGATAATCGTATGTATTCAGAATTAAGTTCAGACCATCCAATTGATTTATGTCGTTATCAAGTAGCAAATTGTTATATGGGTAGAATAGGACTTATTAATTCTGGTGGTGCATCTGGATCTAATGATTTTGCAGAGGCAGCAATAACCGCCGTGATAAATAAAAGAGCAGGCGGAATGGGTTTGATATCAGGAAGAAAAGCATTTCAAAGGCCAATGAAAGAAGGCATAGCACTCTTGAATACAATTCAAGATGTGTATTTGTGTCCAGAAATTACAATAGCATAATGCAAATAATATGAAAGAGTTAAAAAGATTATTCCCCTATTTGAAAAGACATAAAGTCCGGCTTATGCTGGGCTTTCTTTTTGTAACATTATCCAATATTTGCTCTACATCTGTCCCCCGTTTTGTAGGTATTATTGTAGATGGAATGCAAAGGGCTTCTATAGATTCTGAACAAGTTTATTTCTCTATTGGACTTATTCTTTTGCTTACAATTGGCTCTGGTTTTTTTATGTATCTTACCAGAAGAACAATTATTGTAACTTCTCGATTGATAGAATATGAACTTAGAAATGATTTATTACAGGCTTTAGAAATTCAATCACTTTCTTTTTTTCATGGGAATTCTACTGGCTCTTTAATGGCTTTAACTACAAATGATATTGCTGCGATGCGAGAATTCTTGGGGCCAGCTATCATGTATTCTGCTAATACAATCACCACGTTTACATTTGCTTTAGCCTTGATGAGCTCAATTAATCTATCAATTACTTTATTAGCCTTGATACCATTGCCATTCATGGCATTTTTAACATATAGAATTGGACAAAAAGTCCATGATGGATTTCGAGATGTTCAAGAACAATTTTCTCATTTAACTGCTCATGCTCAAGAATCATTTAGCGGGGTTAGAGTAGTAAAAGCATATCAAAGAGAAGACTATGAATACAATCAGTTTTCCAAACAAAGCGAAGAATATAAATCAAGAAACATTAAGCTTGCTTTGATTCAATCGTTAACAATGCCTTCTATGATGGCATTAGTTGGTTTTTCAAATCTTTTAGTTCTTGGATATGGCGGCATTCAAGTCATTAGAAATCAGGCTACTCTAGGTGATATCACGCAATTTTTTATATATCTAAATCAATTAATATGGCCTGTTGCAGCAATAGGATGGGTAAGTAATTTAGTTCAAAGGGCAGCAGCATCAGCAAAAAGAGTTGGTGATATTATGGATATGACACCATCAATTTCTGTTAAAGAAAATGATAATTCTTCGCAACACATACAAAACCCACACATTAGTTTTCACAATGTAACAATGCAATATCCTGATAGAAAAGAAAAGGCATTAGATTCAATCACATTTGATGTGAAAGCAGGTAGTTCTCTTGGCATTGTAGGTGCAACTGGTAGTGGGAAATCTACATTAGCAAGTCTTTTACCACGACTATTCGACCCAACATCTGGCTCGATAATGATAGATGGATTAGATATTAAGAATATTTCTTTACAAGAATTACGTTCCTGCATAGGCCTAGTGCAACAAGAAGCATTTCTTTTTAGTATGTCACTTGCAGATAATATACGATTTGGCAAACCTGAAGCAAGCGAGCAAGAAATTAAAGAAGCAGCACAATTAGCTGGTTTAGCCCAAGATATAGAAGAATTACCACATGGATATAATACAATTGTTGGAGAACGTGGCATAACACTTTCTGGCGGGCAAAAGCAAAGAACTGCAATAGCAAGAGCAATTGTTCGAAATCCCAAAATATTAGTATTAGATGATGCTTTCTCGGCAGTAGATACAGCTACAGAAGAAATAATTTTAAAAGGTTTATCAACATTAATGATAAACAGAACTACTATCCTTATAGCTCACCGTATTTCTACTGTTTCTTTATGCGATAATATTATTGTTTTACAAAAAGGTGCAATTGTTGAATCTGGTACGCATCTTGAGTTATTATCAAAAAAAGGCATATATGCTTCAATGTATGAACGCCAACAATTAGAAGAAGAATTTATTGGTTTCACAGCCGAATTAACTGCACATAATCAGGCATAAACTATGAAAATCTCAATTGTAGTACCAATGTTTAATGAAGAAGGTATTATTCATGCTTTTTATGAAAGAATGGAGAATACAAAACAATTATTTATGTCGAAATGTGGCATTGATGCTAAAGAAATAGAAGTGATTTTTGTAAATGATGGATCTAAAGATAATACTGTACATCTTCTAAAAGATTTGTGCGAGGATGTTCAAGGTTATGTTCTTTTAAATTTATCAAGAAATCATGGACATCAAATTGCAATTACTGCTGGTATAGATATAGCTATAGGTGATGCAATTGCAGTTATTGATGGAGATTTGCAAGATCCACCTGAAACAATTGTTGATTTATATTCAACAATGTTAAAGGGTTATGATGTTGTATATGCTGTAAGAAAAAAAAGAGATGGAGAAAGCTTTTTTAAATTATTTACCGCTTCTGTGTTTTATCGTGTCTTAAGAAAATTAACTAATGTCGACATACCTGTAGATACTGGTGATTTTAGAATTATGAGTAGAAGAGTAGTAAATGTTTTAAAATCGATGAAAGAACGTCATAGATTTATTCGTGGCATGATTAGCTGGATTGGCTTTAATCAAATCGGTATGGAATATGAACGTAATGAAAGACATTCTGGAGAAACAAAATACACCTTAACAAAAATGATAAAATTTGCTGTTGATGGTATAACGTCATTTTCTTCTATTCCATTAAAATTGTCATCATATATTGGCATTACAACAGCATTTCTAGGCTTTTTGTATAGTATTTATGTTATCATACTTAAACTTTTTATGCCTGAAGCTCATATTGAATTAGGGTGGGCATCTCTTATCATTTGCATTTTACTTTTAGGTGGAATACAATTAATAGCTTTAGGGATGATAGGCGAATATTTAGGAAGAATCCACGATGAGACTAAATATCGTCCATTATATGTTATAGAAGATATTTATAGGAAAGAAGTTCATGAGTGAATTTGATAAATATGCATTAGAATATCAATCGATGCACGCTCAAAATGTTAAGGCATCTGGATATGAGCCAGCTTTTTTTGATGAATATAAAGTAAAGGAAATACATCGAAAATTGAAAATATATGGTCGAGATAAAGAACACTTACATATTCTAAACTTTGGATGTGGGATTGGTAAAAGTGAACCTTTATTAAAAAAATACTTTCCTAGCTCTTCAATTATCGGTGCTGATGTTTCGCAAGATTCTCTAGATATGGCTAAAAGTGCAAATAAAGATGTTCCCGGAATTCAATGGGAACTATTATCTGAAAACGGACCAATACCATTTTCAGATACATTTGATATCATATTTATTGCGAATGTATTTCATCATATTCCTCATTCTGAACATCTTAGAATTCTAAAAGATTTAAAGAATCATCTGCGCCCAGAAGGAATGATTTTTATGTTTGAACATAATCCTTGGAATCCTATTACTGTAAAAACAATTAAAGATTGTCCATTCGATATTGATGCAGTTCTGCTTTCACCCTCTTATTCAGAACATATATATAAAGAAGCAGGATTCTCAATAAGAAAAAGAACATTTACACTTTTTTTTCCTGCTTTTGTTGGATTCCTAAGACCTTTGGAACCAATGCTAGGTTTTTTACCGTTTGGTGCTCAATATTACTATGAAGCGCGGATTTAAGACTTTTTACCTTTGACGAAAAAGCCTCAATTATGTATTTTAGATCTAAATTATTAAGGATATAGTTCATGTCTTCTCTGTTTCAATTTCTCCGTTCAACCGTATTCACCAAAATAGTGATGGCTGTTACGGGTTTGATGATTGTCGGATTTTTAGTTGGGCATCTTCTAGGAAATCTATTGATGTTTAGCGGCCCAGAAAAAATTAATGCTTATGCATTGGGTTTAAAAAATCTAGGTCCCCTTTTATGGTTAGTTAGATTAGCCATGATTTCTGCTTTAGGATTACATGTGTGGTCTTCTATTGAATTAGCAAATCGAAATCGTGAAGCACGTCCTATTTCATATCAAGAAAAAAAATCTTTGAAGTCTACATTTGCATCCCGTACAATGATGTATTCTGGCCTTGCAATCCTGTTTTTTGTGATTTATCATCTTTTACATTATACTTTTGGTATTATTCAGCCTCAAACATATTTTGACAATAGCTATACCCTCTTATCAGGAGAAGTAGTTCATAATGTTTACAATATGGTTATTGCTGGATTCCAAAATCCTTTTATTGCCCTCAGCTATATGTTTGCAATCATATTTGTATCCGCACATGTAAGCCATTCTGTTTCTAGCGCTTTTAGAACACTAGGAATACATAATCCCAAGTATTTAGCTTTAACTGCTAAGATTGGCCCTGCCCTTGCAGCTATTTTTCTTATTGGCTATTTATCGATTCCAATAGCTGTTTTAAGCGGTATTATCAAACCAGTTTGTGATAATACAGAAGCTTGTGCTACTATGAAAGATTGTTGTAAATAAATTATTTAGACTATTCACATTTAGATATTATATCATGATTCTTGATTCCAAAATACCATCAGGCCCAATTGAACAAAAATGGGATAAACACAGGGCCGAAGTTAAGCTTGTTAATCCTGCGAATAAGCGAAAGTATAGAATATTGGTAGTAGGTAGTGGACTTGCAGGTGCATCTGCAGCCGCATCTTTAGCAGAATTAGGCTATAATGTAGATTGCTTTACATTTCATGATTCCCCTCGTAGAGCGCATAGTATTGCTGCTCAAGGTGGAATAAATGCAGCAAAAAATTATCAAAATGATGGCGATAGTATCTACCGTCTTTTTTATGATACAGTAAAAGGTGGTGATTTTAGAGCTCGGGAAGGCAATGTATATAGATTAGC
>JALRHN010000095.1 GCA_023259575.1 Candidatus Kapaibacterium sp.
TTTCAAGTGTTTTGGATAAAGTTGAAAAGCTATATACCATATTTCCAAACCCAGTTGATAATCAAGGAGAATTATATGTTTCATGTTCAGAAAATAATCAATCTGACATATACATAGAATTAATGGATATATATGGCACTACTTATGTAGAAAAAACTATACAGTCTTTTCAATCACATGAAGCGCAGGTAATACCATTAAGTTCATTATCTAAAGGAATATATATATTAAAAGTAAGGACATCGGACAAAGTTCACATAGAGAAGATTATTGTCAGATAATACAAAAAGTAGCATATATTATTTTGTTCGAACCAATCTTATTCTTTTGCCATGGTGTTTTGGGACAGCGGTAATATCACCTAAAACAAATCCAAAGTGAGTTGCTTTATCCCCATTAGTTTCTCTTGTCCAATAATAATTGGCAGCAAATCCCCCAATTTTATCCTTGTTTTCAAAAATCAATTTCATTTCCTCAACAGATGGCAATCTCCATCCTTCGCCTATTGAATCGATAGCTTGCATAGCATTTTCATAGGTTCCACCGCATGGTAAATCAAAGGGAGCTACTTCTATTTCACCAACAAGAAAAGTAGAAACTCTCATTTGAGTAGCTTTTTCAGTCTTTTTTTTAATAGCAGGTGTTTTTGCAGAGATACATGTGGTAGAAAGTATTGGGCAAAACAAAGAAAATATCAAAACTGATTGTACAATAGCATTCATAATATATGTGCCTGAATGAAACAATTTTGATAGAAAAATATACAATCCTTATCTTAAATATTCTACATGATTAATACTTATTATTTATAACTATATGATTTATAATAACTTATAAATATGTTAAATAATTATATTTTTGCTTGTGAATACTATAAATACACATCTTGTAATTGAAGAAAAGAAGACTAATAATCAGAGCCCATCTGATTGAATTAGACTTTTTCCATCTTCATTAATGAAGATTCTGCATCATTTAAAAATCGACAGAATAATTAGAAAATAGAGCTTTACCCCATAACTGTTTAGAATATACATCATTATGTACTTTATTTGGCTTAAATGAACTCCAATTTGTTCCAGCATCTTTGTGTAGATAATAAGAACCATCATCCAAATTATATTTGAATGTTATGATTCTGGACCACTTATCACTACTACCACCTTCATGTTCTATGGAGAAATAGTTCTTTTTTAGCGTCATACCTGTATAGGGATCACCCATTACACCTCCACAAAGATAGCATAGCACAATATTATCATTTCTTTTAAATAGAGATAAGCCACCATTTGAATTTCCATGAAGTATAAGAAGGGGTCTTTTTATTTCTTCTTGATCTTCATTTGGAGATTTACAAATGATGATATAATCGGTATATCCATCTTGATTTAGATCTCCACTTTTCGAATCTAGCAATTGAAAACCCTTTGGAATGAATTTATTGAACAGCGAAGCATTTTGTGCTTGTATGTGGAGGGTAAAAAGAAAACCAAAAAACAACATGAAAACTACTTTCATAGAATTACAGCCCTTAAAAATATAATACAATAATACAAGAAATAAACCCGCTAATGAGAATCTATAATGTGTTAAGAATATTAACCCTAATATTCATTGAAACAGTAAATATATCCTTCACAATATAAAAAACACAAAACAATAATATGAGAATTTATTGACTTTGAGTATATAATGAGTAGACATAAAAAGAGTAATAAAGTGTAGATTGGTGGTGAGTTGAAACAAACTTCGTTATGAATTGTACAGTATTATAAAATAGTTGTTTATCATTAAGGATGAGAAAAAATGAAAGTATGTATGTGTATTAGTTTACTTGTTTTATCTTTCTTTACAAGTTTTCAATCTAGTAAATCTCAGGAATTATCTTTAAAAGCTTATTTAGTGTATATTGGAGGAAAAGAATCAAAAACTGATTTATTTAAATCTGAATACGCGACTGATGTTAACACTGTTAGTTTAACAAATGCAGATTTAGGGGGTCTAACTTTAGATAATTATCAGTATGATTCACCTGGATCAAAAAAAATTAAACTAGTTATTAGTGGTCATCCAAACAATGTAGATATTATTGTTAAAAAGGGGAATAAAATACATACTCAAAAGAAAAACATTTCTTTATCTAATCCACATATAATGTATATAAATAATGTAGAATGTACTAAACTTACTATTCAATTAAAAGAGAAAAATACAATCCTTTTACAAAAAGAAATAGATTTGATGTGTGGAGAATAGGGATTTTAAGGGTAGTATTTAAGTATATGTTGAGTATTATATGAGTATACTTTTAATCAGAAAAATAACATAAGTTTCCGAAAATATTAGATATGATTTTTTAGGGTTTTTCTATGAAATGGTTGCTTCTTTGTTTTGTATTTATCTCCTCCACTCTTGCCTATTCTCAAGGCATATCTCTTTTTAATATTGATCCTTCGGGATTCCCAACAATCAAAGCAAAATTTTATGCCTATGATAAGGATGGGAAACCAAACAACCCCAATCAATCTCAAGTTAAATTGACAGAAGACGGAGATAGAAGGACTGTAAAAATAAATTGTCCAACAGGAGGTCCTAAACCGATATCTGTTGGAATTATGGTTGATACATATGGTTTTCTTACAGTTGCTAGGTCAGGAGCAAGAAGACTTATAGATTTTATGGATATGCCTAAAGACGAATTGGCTATTACATATATGGACCACGCTGCTTTGCTACACCAGACGTTTACAAATGACAAAAACAAGGCGATTTCATCTTCTACAACTATTCCAAAAGCACCAGGATACGCAGCTGTTCAACAAATGTTTTTTAGTGAGATAACAGGTGGTTTGAATCTCATCAAAAACAGAAAAAACAATAAAAAGGTATTAATACTATTGTCTGATTTGCATTGTCCGAATTTATCTGTAGACACAGCGAGATTATTTAGAGAAGCAGAATATTACAACATTTGTGTTTTTCCTGTTTTGTTAAGGACAACTGATTATACCGGACTGTTTAAAGCAATTGCAAACAGGACAGGTGGCGTGCTATTTGAAGGTATTACAAGAGAAGATCAAATATCAAACATTTTTCAACTCATAAGTGGAATGGCTAAATATGGAGAATGTGAAATAGAATGGTCTAGTTCAAAGAAGTGTAATACTGATGACTGGAAGGTGAAACTATCCACTGACAAATTAAATCAAGAAACTCCTTTCATGACTTACAAGCCTCATCCAAAGTCATTAGTTAAACTCGTTACAGATCCAAAGTTTCTGTTTTTTGGACCGGTGGCTCCAGGAATTGAAGTAAAGAAAACTATTACTTTGAAAGCGGTTGGAACTACTTTCACTATTGATAAAGCACAAAGACTCGGATCCCCTGCTTATGAAATTGTTGATGCAACCTTTCCACTTGTAATACCGGAAGGGGAATCAAAAACCATATCAATAAAATATGCACCGAAAGATTCTAATAGACATTATTCATTTATAGAAACACAAAACAATATTTGTCCGGGTGGTGGATTCAGCGTTTATGGTGGCTTTCCTGGTAAAGACCTCATAGGTAAAACGTTAAACATTACAGAGCCTTCGTGTTCTAAAATAATGATGGCGGGTATTGATTCTGCCATAAGATGGAGTGGCATTCCAAGTGATGATAAAGTTAAAATTGAATATTCACCAGACTCGGGTAAAACATGGCAACATGTTTCCAGTAGTGCTAAAGGTGGGAGACATGTATGGCAATACCCACCGTTACCAAGAACAAATCAAGGTATGATTAGAATTCTCCAAATGTCATCAGATGAAATAAACTCAGAAGATTGGACAAAAGGGTTTGAACCTGAAAGTAAATCAAGTTTGCAAAGTCCAGACGGTTCAAAGATTGCCTACCTACTTAAAGACAATTCTGTAACAGTAAGAAATTCTCAATCAGGTGAACAATTAAGAGTGTTTCACCAGATACCGAATCAAGTTTCAGCGTATTCTTGGGATAAAACCGGGCATTATCTAGCAATTGGCATGAATGATGGACGATTATTGATAAAAGATGTGCGTTCCGGTATAACTACAAGAGAAATAAAAAACTCTAATGCTGAAATAAAATTGATTTCATGGAACCAGGGTGGCGATAAACTTGCAATTTCTTCGAATGATGCTGTATTAAGAGTAATTGAGACCGCTACAGGGATTGAAATACATAGGAAAGAAGGATATCAATTTACTATACAGAGCATTGATTGGAATTCAGATGGTAGCGTATCTGCTTTAGGTGCATGTACAGATGAATTGAAAATAAGCATGTCAGATGGTTTTCCACTACAGATTGATACAACAGATTGTGTCTTTAATATGAAAGCACCTAAGCTTGTGATTAAAAAGAACAAAGCAGATCTTGGAACAGTGATAGTTGGAAGTGGTAAAGACATCATGGTTGAAGAAATAATTTGTAATGAAGGTGATGCTCCCCTACATGTTCTAGGTGCAGATGTTACAAACGGAAATGCTGAAGAATTTGGTGTACCAAGAGGTGCAGGTGACTTTTTTCTGCAGCCAAAAGAATGCAGAGCTTTTATGTTCTCATTGATGCCACAATATCCAGGAAAGAAAAAAGGGTATGTCACAATAAGAACAACTGTAGGTGATTTCTATGATGTGATCGAACTCACCGGAATTGGTATTCCTCCATTCATATCATATAAGGAAATGATCGACTTCGGTCAGGTAGAATTGACAAAACCGAAGGACAGTACATTGGCAGTATTGAAAAATATCGGTAATGAAATTGTAGAATTTGATTCGATAGTGCAAGGTGGACCAAATATGAGAGATTTCTCCACCATCGATAAAATTAAAAAGTTCACATTGGCACCGGGTGAATCAAAAACCTTGACTTTTCGCTTTACGCCAAAAGAACTTGGATTGACTAATGGTCGACTTCTCGCTTATTATAAAGGGGTTGGTAGTCCTGCCATGATTCAATTATATGGAGAAGGCATCCCAAGAATCTTACCAATAGAGTCTTTGACTGTAAATATAATAGATACAATTACTATGGAAAGAAGAGGTATTTCTGAAAATACATATGTTATTGGGATTGATAATATTAATCAAACTTTAGACACTTTATCTGACAAAATACTTGCTATAGATTCTCTATTCAGAACAGATACTCTGTTAAAGCCTATGATTATTATTACTGGGCAAATAAAAGCAGTGGGCGTAGAATCTGATGGAAGAATTATTAATAAGCCTATTTTTAAAATTGACCTTAATACTTCAAATAAATATGAAGCTCTATTACCATATGTGTTTTACGAGGAAGGTTCAGATATAATACCAGATAGATATTATAAACTTAATAACAGTAAAGTTGCCAATTTCACAATTGATCAATTATGGTATAAATCCACAATTGATATATATCATGATATATTGAATATTATAGGCAAACGACTAACGATGTATCCTAAATCTGTGTTAACTATACAAGGAAATAATGCTAATACAGGAATTGAAAAAGAGAATACTGAATTATCACGCCGAAGAGCA
This sequence comes from Candidatus Kapaibacterium sp., assembly GCA_023259575.1. Lineage (GTDB taxonomy): Bacteria > Bacteroidota > Ignavibacteria > Kapaibacteriales > UBA961 > UBA961. The sequence goes on from JALRHN010000095.1 coordinate 5,559, forward strand.
GAAAATGTAAAACAGTATCTTCAAGATATTTGGGGTATAAAAGAAAATAGATTGATTGTAAAAGCTGGAAATTTACCTAAAGCAAAATCACTTCCCATTGATGATCCAGAAACGGCACAAGAAAATCGTAGGGTTGAGTTTTCTTCGAATGATTATAGAATTATAGAACCACTCGACTTGAAAAATACAATGGCAACGTCAAATCCACCAAAAGTTAGGTTTAATGTTCAAGGTGCTGCAGATTTTGGTGTTGCATCTTATACCATAGACGCAATACAAGCTGGCTTCAATGGAAATTCGTTCAAACAAACTGAAACATCTTCTTTGCCAAATACTATCGATTGGGAAATTGCAAAAAATCAAGCTTTGACTCCAAAACTTGCAAAACCTGTGACCTGTTCTTTAACCATTATAGACCAAAAGGGTAATTCAAAAATGGTAGGAACAGATCAAATGGACATCGATCTTATTACAATTGAAAGAAAAATAAAAGAACATATCAATGGATATGAAGTAGATAGCTTTAGTTTGATTTTATTTGATTTCAATAAATCTGATGTTGAAGATGCAAACAAAAAAATTATTGCTGCTATTCAAAAAAGAGTAAAAAAAGGATCAGAAATATCTGTTACTGGAACTACAGATAGAATTGGATCAGAAGAATATAATGCTCGTTTGTCTCAAGAAAGAGCAAATGCAGTGAAAGCAGCAATAAATAGAAAAGGATCAGTATCTATTGGAAAAGGAGAGCAAGACTTACGTTTCAACAATGATCTTCCTGAAGGTAGATTCTATTGCCGAACTGTAAATGTGGTTGTAAGAACTCTGGTTGAATAATAATTCCTGTTATCTAAGAATCTATATTGAAAGAAATATTAACAACCGATTATGATTATACCAAATAGGATAGAAATGAAATATATGTTAATAATGGTTTTTACTATGTTTTTAGCACACTCAAGTTGTACTGCTATAGTAAAATGTAATTATAAAATTGGATTATATACTCGTGCAGACATTGAATATCCACATTATTCAGGTAGCTTTAGACGTCCAGAGCAGTTAAATAAAGGTATGTGGAAAGTGGAAGAAGTTTTGAAATTTTTGCCACATAAGGATATATCTGGTGAATTAATGGCTGTTCAGTTAATAAACAGCACAAAATCTGAAGAGTATCCTGCACGAATGATAGTAATTGGCTATGATGAATTTGGAACAAATGAATTCAGCATTATTTCTCAAAACTCAGAAATTTATACAATACAAAACACATATATAGATTTAAGTGAAAAGAATGGAGTAGTTGTTCTAACATTAGAAGATGAAGGTGGTGATGGGTATTATAGCACTGTTTGGAGATTCAGATATCAAGATAATTGTTTTAGGCTTATCGGTTATGATAATATTTATGGGGATAGAGCAGAATATAATCCATCAGTAAGCACCGATTCCTATAATTATTTAACAAATAAACATGAAGAAATACGTGAAGTGAGTAGAAAAGGTAAATCAACAATAAGTAAAAAGAAATCTATAATTAAAACCAAATATATACGGTGTTTAGAAAACATCACTCACGATTTCCAAGCTGAATAATATCAAACAAACCTAGGAGAAATTATATTGAACAGAAAGGTAATTATATTGTGGTTTTTTTTATTGATGTTTCAGTATTATAATGCAGTATCAAATGATGGGGCATATCTGGGTAGTGGAAATCATCTTATACCAATTACAGAGTCAGAAATATCAATCAAAAAAGAGATATTATCAATCAAAAGAGATAATAATTTAATTAAAGTTGATGTATATTATGAAATGTACAATCCCGGTGAAGAGAAAACTATAAGAGTAGGCTTTGAAGCTAATAGTGCAGGTGGCGATGCTCAGACAGAACCTAAAGATGGAAAACATCCATATATGGACAAGTTTAGTGTTGATCTAAATAATCAAATACTAAAATATAATATATCATATGTAATCAAAAAGGAGGATAATACTAAAAAGAAAACAGATTTAAATGGCCTTGAAAAATATTTAAATGAAAATGAAGAACCATATATCTTTGTCTATTATTTTGATGCTAAATTTACTCAGGGAGTTAATATAATTAAGCATTCATATAATTATCACTTATCATCCTCTGTTATGCAAGAATACTCTTTTGATTATATATTAACTGCGGCAAATAGATGGGCAAATAAAGGTATAGATGATTTTACTCTAATTATTGATATGGGGGAAATTCAAAGCTTCGAAATTCCTAAAACATTTTATAATAGTCCAAATGAATGGAAAATAAATGGCAT
>JALRHN010000096.1:0-332 GCA_023259575.1 Candidatus Kapaibacterium sp.
ATTAGTATGAAAGGTAAAAGAACTGCTGATGAAACTATTACTATTGGAACTACGACCTATACAAATGCTCATAAGTTTGAAGTAATTTTATCCCCTAATGCAACTTTATCAGGCTTTACAATTCCTATCGGAACTGTTAAAAAATATATGTGGATAGCAGATAATATTGGTATTATCAAAGAAGAATTTCCGCCTATTGACATTCAAGTGAATGTTCCAGGAGTTACAGCAACAAGATTTAGAAGTGATGGTTTTGTAAAAGAGTTAAAAACATATAAACTTCAATAAATAACAAAGAATGGCTGTTCTACAAAGAGCAGCCATTTTTTATT
>JALRHN010000096.1:342-7744 GCA_023259575.1 Candidatus Kapaibacterium sp.
ATAGAAAGTTTTTGCTCAGTTCGTACATATAATTCATTATCTACTTCTGGCGCATCTGATTCTGTTCGACATTGATATTCCCCATTAATTTCTTGTTCTACTATAGCTTTAACTTGTGTACCAATCAAAGCTTGATTTCTTTGTAAAGATAATCCCTTTTGAATATCCATCAAGATAGTTCTTCTTTCATCTTTTATTTCTTGAGGAATAGGATCACCAAGAATATATGCATAGGTATCATCTTCTTGTGAATATGTAAACACACCTACTCTATCAATATTTCCAGATGATACAAATTCGCATAATTCAGCAAAATCTTGCTCGGTTTCAACTGGATATCCAACAATAAATGTCGTCCTTAATGTTATATCAGGAACTGTATCTTTTATAATATGAATCAATTCCTCGGTAGCCCTTCTTGTTATCCCTCTTCTCATAGATTTAAGAACATTTGTAGAAATATGTTGCAAAGGCATATCTATATATGAGCAAATATTATCTCTTTCGGCTATAACCGGCAAAATCTCTTTAGGAAATTTTGTAGGATAAGCATACATCAAACGTATCCATTCTGCACCAGAGACATCACTTAAAGCTCTTAATAATACATCTAGACTTCTTTTGCCATATATATCTAGTCCATAAGCAGTTGAATCCTGAGCCACAAGAATTATCTCTTTTACTCCTTGTCTTGTTAAAGCTTGTGCTTCTCTAACAATATCTTCTACTTGTTTTGAACGGTGTTTTCCACGCATTAAAGGGATTGCACAAAATGAACAAGGATTATCACAGCCTTCACTAATCTTTATATAAGCATAATGTTTTGGAGTTGAAATAACTCTTTCTCCCATCAAAGCATATTTTAAATCTGGCGAAAGAACTTTTAAAATATTGCCATATGCTTCGGTTCCAAAGAAATGATCAACTTCAGGGATTTCTTTTCTTAAATCATCACCATAGCGTTCTGACAAGCAACCAGCAACGATTAATGTTTGAATTTTCCCCTTTCTTTTTAAAGCGGCCGCTTCTAATATTGTATTAACGCTTTCTTCTTTCGCTAAATCTATAAATCCACAAGTATTTATGATGATAGATGATGCCTTTTTGGGATCATCAGTTAACTCCAGATGAGCTGCTTTAAGATGTCCAGATAAGACTTCAGAGTCTACTGTATTTTTGCTACAACCTAAAGTAATAACTGATACTTTTTGGCTTATAGTTGATTGAGATTGTGCCATAACTAAAGATATATAAATATGTTTTAAGAAACTCCTACAAAAATAGCAAGTTTACATGCATCAATTGTTTCTGTTCATAAGTTAATTGCACATTATCAGTTAATCCATCATGTATTTGATAAGTACCTTTGTATTTTTGCACTATGTATCATAACAGATAGTTCATATGTCACAATTATTAGAAATTGCCAAAACTGCTGCATTAACAGCAGGTTCTATCTTAAAGAATGGCTTTAGAACTTCATATACTATGCATTCAAAACAAGGAATTCATAACCTAGTTACAGAATATGATATTGCTTCTGAAAAAGTGATTATTTCAATCATTAAACAAGCATATCCAGAGCACAGTATTCTCTCTGAAGAATGTGGTCTTATTACCAATAATTCAGATATACAATGGATAATTGATCCTTTAGATGGAACCGTCAACTTTGCACATGGTATTCCCATATTTTGTGTTAGCATAGCAGCAGTTCAAAATGGTGAGCCAATTTGTGGTGTAATTTATGCTCCAATGACAGATGAATTATTTTATGCTGAAAAAGGACATGGAGCTTTTCTTCATGATTTCCCCATTCACGTAACAGACACTAAAAATATAGAAGACTGTATTTTAGTAACTGGATTTCCTTATAATGTACAAGAGAACCCTGGAAATTGTATAGGACATATTGCGGGGATTCTTAGTTTGGGGCTTCCAATACGACGTTTAGGAAGTGCTGCATTAGATATAGCATATGTTGCATCAGGACGATTCGATGGATTCTGGGAAGTATCCTTACAAAGTTGGGATTTTGCTGCTGGACTCCTATTGTTAAAAGAAGCTGGAGGAAGTATTGTAAATTATGATGGATCCCCTTTCACAATTTCAAAGGGGGGTACTTTTTTGGCAACAAATGGCTTTATAGAAAAAGCAATGATCGAAGCATTACAATATGCAGATAAACTATATCCTAGAGTTAATCAATGAAGGCTGAACACATACAAAGACATTTTATGAGTGGCGCTGGAAATCTTTTCACTGTCATTGATAATAGAATCTATAATCTTACTCTTCAAGAATTGCAAAAGATGGCTAAGCAATTATGTTCTCTATCTAATGGAGAAACTGTAGATGGATTGATTGCCATGAAAAACCATCCTGATTATGTATTTGAAGCAGAGTATATCAATCCTGATGGATCTGCTGGATCTATGTGTGGAAATGGTTCTAGATGTGCTGTTCTATTTGCTGTTCAACATTTTTTACGTATTGAAGATTCAATTCCACTCTATGGTTCATTTGATTTCATGATGGCTAATAGAATGTATCATACTGAATTTTCTGAATCTGGAAAGCTGGTGAGAGTTCATTTTCCTGTTATTACAGACATAGATCCACATCGTATGATAGAAATAGGAAACAATATATATCATTGTTCATATGTGTTTAATGGTTCTGACCATTGTATTATTGATGCTTCGAGTATAGGATTAGATTATACTTCTTTTTTCTTATTCGATTTAGCACATTTTGCTCCTTCCCTACGCTATCATAGTGCTTTTGGAGAAAGAGGTGCAAATATTACTATTGCATTAAAACAAGACTCAACTATATATATCAGAACATATGAAAGAGGTGTTGAAGCTGAAACCGGTGCATGTGGAACAGGTGCAATGGCTACTGCTATCATATTTCATACTTTATATAATATGACATATCCTATCACGATAATCCCTACCTCTAAAGAAATACTTATTATTGGATCATATGAATCAGATTACCATGTATATTTAGAAGGGCCCGCAATATTTCTAGATGAACAAGACATAGTACATAATATAAAGAGCATAAAACCATGAGATTTATAGGTATAGATCCTGGAAGTGTTGTTTGCGGTTATGGAGTAATCGAAAAAACTGGAACATCTACTTTTGTTCTTATTGAATATGGTGTGATCGAAGCAAAAAAGGAATCTGAATCATTACCTTTGCGATTAAGCATGATCTTTACCAATATACAAGAAGTGATTGCAAGGACATTGCCTGATGAATTATCATTAGAAGCAACATTTTATGCAAAGAATGCGCAATCATTAATCAAGTTATCCCATGCCAGAGGTGTAGCAATGCTTGCAGGAACATTAAAAGGTTTGCCTGTAATTGAATACTCTGCAAAAGAAGTGAAGAGGTCTGTAACCGGTAATGGCAATGCAAGTAAAGAACAAGTTCAGTATATGGTAAAATCTTTATTACAGATAGATGAAACTCATAAGTTTTTTGATGCTACAGATGCACTTGCTGTTGCATTATGCCACGGTTTAAAACGGTCTGCACCTAAGCAATCTGCAAAGTCTTGGAAACAATTTGCATCTGAAAATCCTCATCGAATAAAAAAACAATGAAACATTCACACTTTATTGAATTTTTATCTTTAAGGCTTCAAAAGCCATTACCAGGTTGGGATTCTCATAAAAAGATGAGTCCACTTATAAATGGTACAATTCCCCTTGGATATACAACGATTCCACACGATGCTAAGAAATCTGCTGCTGCTATCTTGTTATATCCACGATCAGATGCATCTGAATTACTTTTGACACTAAGAAGTCAAAAAGTTTCCCATCATAAAGGACAAATATCATTGCCTGGAGGTAGATCTGAAGAGAATGAACAGAGTATTGATACTGCACTTAGAGAAACTCATGAAGAAATTGGAATTGACCCATCATGTATCAATGTTATAGGCTCTCTCTCCCCTCTTTATGTTCCACCTTCACAATCACTCATGAATATTATTGTAGGTGAATTACATGCTCACCACGAATTCTCTATCAATCCAGATGAAGTTCAAGAAGTTTTTAGTATTTCTTTAGATACTCTTCTTCATACAGACATTACATTTCATTCAAAACAGAGAAGTAATGGGATAGAAGTTATAGCGCCTGTTTGGGAAATTCATCCTACAACGCATTTATGGGGAGCTACTGCCATGATACTTAATGAATTGTTATGGATTTATAAAGAATTCAAGGAACATTTCTATGAATGAATTAGAATCCCATATATCTGCAAAAGCTTTAAAAGAACTTCAATCATATTTTCCAAAACAACGATTTTCTATGCAAATAGCCGATAGATTATTGTATGCTCATGATGCAAGTTCTTATAGAATTATTCCATCTGGGATAGTATTTCCAATCAATAATCAAGAAGTACAATGGTTGTTTTCTTGGGCTTCTCGTTTCAATCATAGTTTAACATTTAGAGCAGCCGGAACATCTCTATCTGGTCAATCTGTAGGTAGTGGTCTTATCGTTGATTGTTCTAAGCATTGGAAAGATATCACCGTTCATGATGAAGGCAATTCTATCACTGTTCAGCCTGGTTGCATTGGAAGTAAAGTTAATAATGCTTTAAAAATGTGGAATCGCAAAATTGGGCCAGATCCAGCATCTATTAATTCTTGTATGATGGGCGGTATTCTAGCAAATAATTCCAGCGGTATGTGCTGTGGAGTGATTCATAATTCTTATCACACTGTCGAAAATCTTGAATGTATACTCCCAAATGGATATATCTTACACACTGCAAGTGATGATAGTGATACTTTATTCAAACAAAATGCGCCAATATTATATGATAAATTAATTAGTATAAGAAATTATATACTTGAAAATGAAGAACTTATACAACGTATAAGACATAAATATGCAATTAAAAATACAGTTGGGTATTGTCTAAATGCATTTTTGGATGAACAATCCCCAGCCAAAATTGTTGGTAAATTGATGATTGGTTCTGAAGGTACATTAGGTTTTATAAGTAAAGCAACCTTAACTACTATTCCGGACTTGCCATGTAAAGCTACTGCTTTATTACTATTTCCAACAGTATATGATGCATGTTTAGCAATTGAGTCACTTAAAAACACAGGTATCGCAGCGCTTGAAATCATGGATAGATCTGCATTACGATCTGTTGAAGATGCAAAAGGGGCTCCAGATATATTAAAACAATTACCAGATGATGGTACTGCTTTATTGGCTGAGTATCATGCTTTAAATCACGAAGAATTACACAATTATATCAATCTTTGCAGACAGTATTTGGGCTCATTTCAATTAATCAATGATCCTATTTTTACAAGCGATGATATCGAAAGAGCACAATTATGGAAAATTCGAAAAGGTATGTTCCCATCTGTAGGAGCAAAAAGAGCAAAAGGAACTGGGATCATAAATGAAGATATCGCCGTTCCTGTAGAATATCTACCAGATATTATTAAGGATTTGAGAGAATTATTTGCAATCTATCAATATCGCGAAGCAATTATTTTTGGCCATGCAAAAGATGGTAATCTTCATTTTGTTGTTTCGCATTCCTTTTCTACACAACAAGACATTGACCATTTTGGTGCATTCATGGAGGATCTTGCTGCATTAATCATTCATAAGTATAATGGCTCGCTAAAAGCTGAACATGGTACAGGAAGAAATATTGCTGCTTTTGTACAAGATGAATGGGGATCTGATTTATATGACATTATGAAAAGGCTAAAATCTGCTTTTGACCCAATGTCCATTCTTAATCCCGGAGTATTAATAAGTGATGATCCCAAAAGTCATACACAATTTCTAAAGCCTTTTCCTATTACCCATGATATTATAGATACATGCATAGAATGTGGTTATTGTGAGGCCACCTGCCCTACATCTATGACTACATTAACGCCAAGACAAAGAATAGTTTTAGAAAGAGAATTAGCTTTAGCTACATCTCCATTCATTATCAAAGAGTTACAAGAATACAAAGCATATCAATCAATTGAATCATGTGCAAATGATGGTTTATGTTCCTTGGCTTGTCCTGTTGGAATACATACAGGCTCTTTTGTGAGAGAAGAACGTAAACGATTATTATCTGAACAGGAGTTTAATTCTCAAATAAAAGAAGTAGCATCAATTAGCAAAAGAGACAATTCAATACAACGATCACTTTCACTGGGAAGATTGGCAGAAACAATTATTGGTCCTGAATTATTAACAAGTTTAACACAATTAGTACATCCAATATTGCACAATCCTATATGGATCAATAAGTTACCAAAGCCATTCACTCTTCCATTAGAATATGATGGTTCAAAGTCTACTGCTAAAAGCGTGTATTATATCCCAACATGCACTTCTCGCTTATTTGCTATATCCTATGGAAGGAATAAAAGTATTCAGCAATTAATGATAGAAATAGCTAAAAAGGCTGGAATTTCGCTCATCATTCCATCTAATCTACAAGATAGATGTTGTGGAATGGCATATTATTCAAAAGGAAATGAAAAAGCAGCTGATATCGCATATAATGACTTTATAAAAGATATACCTTCTGAATCAATAATTTTATCAGATTCCATCAGTTGTTCTTATCATCTTAAGAAACAAGAACAGTTTAAAACGATACATACTCTTACTTTTATTGATTCAATTCTTCCTTTTTTGGAACTACAACATATCCCTGGGACTGCAATCATTCATCCTTCATGTTCGGTACTCGTAAATGATGACTTAGACCTCATAACTCGAATTGGTAAAGCATGTTCAGAAAAAGTACTTATTCCAGAAAGCACTGGCTGCTGTGGATTTGCTGGAGACCATGGATTTTATCATCCAGAAATCACAATACAAGCATTATTAGAAACTAAAAAAGAAATTTCAACAATTACTGAGATTAATGGGTATTATTCTGTTAATGCTACCTGTGAGATAGGAATGAGCCTTGGCACCGAAAAGCCATATGAATCCTTACTATATCTTATTGCACAAGCAGCAGGTATTTCTGTATAAACATTAATCTAGAACAGCTTGTTGAGCTTTTTGAGTATGTACAGATAGTAAAAGCAAAGCTCCGCTAATAAAAAATAGTAATAGAATCAATAATGCTATGCGATAACTTCCGCTAAATTGAAAGGCAAGTCCAAAAGCTAATGGCCCAAGCCAGCTTGTTCCCCTATCGGTTAATTCATAGAAACTAAAATATTCAGTTTCTTTACCTTTTGGAATAATAGACGAAAAATAGGATCGACTTAAAGCTTGGCTTCCACCCAAAACAATTGCTATTACAGAACTTAATGCATAAAAATGCATAGCACTGTTTTTAGGTAAAAAAGCATGTCCATATAGAATCAC
>JALRHN010000097.1 GCA_023259575.1 Candidatus Kapaibacterium sp.
TTTGATCTTATTAATTCTGCATCATTAAAGGGAAGGCAATGTGTATTAAAATATTAAGCTGGGATAATGATAAAAGCCATAACAAATAAAGTACAAAATGCATAGAGAACCCATCTTGCTTGTTGTGGAGAATGCTTTTTAAAATGATTCCACATATTTGCATATGCACCCATAGAAGCAGTAATTCCTGATGTTAGCAATAAAACCTCTAATGGGCTTACAATGATTGGTAGAAAATACTGAAGTCCTTTGCTAGCAACAGATCCATAAATTAGCATGCCTTGTCCAACATATACTACTAATGATTCTTTACCAAGTAATTGCAAAAAAGCTGATTTCTTACCAGTACAATAATCTTTACACTTGTAGAATAAAGAAAATAATATCATAGCTCCAGCAGTTCTGAATAAAGCATGCACTGGCGAAACATACCACCAATTTAATGTACTAGGATAATATTGCCACAGATACTCTTTACTGATATAAGCAAATGATGCTATTCCCAAAGAAGCTATGATCATTTTTTTTATAATCGAATCTTTGTCTTGGGCAATCAAAAATATATCAGTAACAATTATACCAGCAAAATAATATCCAGCCCATGGAAACAAAGGGAATAGAGAAGCGGGTTGAGTAACTATATACATTCTAAAAAATAAAGGAATCCATCCTAATTGATCTTGAGGTATTGACCATATAAAAGGGGTACACCAAAAGAAAACTATAAGTAGAACATAAGAAGCTATTCTAAATCTTAACAATGACCTGGTACTTATCAAAAGAGCTAGTGAAAATAATGAAGATGCAACAATCAGCTGTAATACATTACACATAAAGAATTTTGCGAATTCTTCTGGACTTGATTGAAGCGTTTTTTGCAAAGAAAATTCTGGGGTTTGAATCCAATATGCAATAGCCAGTATAAAAAATAAACGTTTCAGATAGCTAATCAAGGAACCACTCATACTTATATAATCTTTAAACTTAGATTCTAAAGCAAGCCTAAATCCAGCACCAGCGCAAAAAATAAAACAAACAGCAACAAAACCATTACTTATATCTATTAGATTAAAAATGGGATTATCTTTATATCCATCAGGCAGGAATGCATTTACAACATGTGTTTCTATCATCCAGATACAAGCCAATCCCCGAAGCATATCAATAAAATTTAGCCTTTGCATCATTATATTATTCCTATTGTATTTCTGATTTTACACTCTGTTGTTTCAAGTAAAAGCAAATTTAATTCGATATCTGCAATTACAGAGGTAAATTTGTATAAATTTTTATTCTTTCTTGTAATAAGAAATGTAATCTCGTTTAATACGTCTCACTCGATCAATTAAATAAAATTAAAATTTACCTCCCATGAATATATCTTTTCTTATATCAGTTTTCATATTATCGTTTGTCATTAATAATAATATGTATATCTCAGCTCAAAAATCTAAGAAATTAGATAAAACTCAGTCTCCTCAATCTACCCCAAAAGCAATTGAAAAAACAGAAGCGACTCTATCTGAAGATATGATACCACTTTTATACTCACCAAATCCTGGGAATATCTATAGTTATCAAGTAGAAAGCTCGGTATCCCAAACATTAGGTGATATGTTTGATTTTAAGGCAAGGACTTCCGCACATACTTCAATGCAGTTAAGAGTTGACAAGAATCTAAAGAAACAACTATTGTTAACTTATCAATATGATAAAGGGAATGTTTCTTTCGATGGATTAAGCATGGCAGGTATCCCAGATACTTCATTTACTACTCTTAGCTCTTTATTACCAGAAACTCAAGAATTGATTAATCAGCAAGGAATTGTATTAGAAAGAATTCATAAGCATCCTTCTGGGACTCATATTCCAGCGCGCTCAGAACAATTATTGCAATCTTTAGCACAAGGAGCTCGATATTTCTTAATCGAATTCCCTTCAAGGCCTGTGAAAGTTGATTCTACATGGAAGGTTACTAAAATTGATACAATCCATACAAATGCTCTAGAAGGTAATTCAAGCATTATTATGAATACAAATCTTCATTATGTAATACGCGATATATCAATAAAAAATGGGACAAGGATTGCAAAAGTTCAATGCTCGTCTAATTCTCTAGGATTTAAAGGTACTGCCGAACAAAGCGGTGTATACCTAACAATAGATGGAGAAGGAACTGCAAAAGGCATTTACAATATAGAATTGCTGACAGGTATTCCAATAGATGCACAATTATCAATGGAATATGAATTAAGAATGGCAGCCACAGGACAAGAAAACGCTATTTTTCCAGTTACCATGAATATGGATACCAAATACGTCAGGACAGGATTTTCGGGTAATAATCAACAAGTTCATTCCGACCCAAAAGAAAAGCAATCAATAAAAAGAAAATAGTATGAAAGTTATTATAAAGAATGTATTCATAGTTTTTACTGTTTTAGTAATACATTCAATGTTGGCTTTTTCTCAACAAGAATTTCCAAAGCCAGTTATATCAGATTCAGTGTCTTATACATATTCTCTAGTAAAAGGCGATACTTTGCTGTATGAAGTAATCTCCAGAGACAGCATCATCACAGGAATGAGAAGTCCGATTATTGTTAAAGATAGAAAAGAGGCTCTTCTTATAACTTGCGATTCTGTTACATCTAATGGAATAATGTATATAAGCCAAAGAATGATCGACTTTTCTTCTAAAGAAACAGATGGACTTAGTAAACCTTCGACGAGAAGTTTTTCCCCTTGGAAAAATATAAAAATTTGGTTTGCAATGGATTCTACCGGAAAACGATATGATTTTGGGGGAGAAGATTCATTAGTTTCGGCTGTATCACCAGGCGGCCCATTTGCTCCATTTTTATTTATACCATTAGGTAATGGTAAGCACCTTGTTAATAGTGGCTGGTTATTAGATGATACATGCGATGTTCCAGAGAATGCTATTCCAGTACCGATTATAAAGCATATAAGTTCTATGCGGGCACGAGCCAATATTGATACTTTGGGACAACTTTGCAATCGTTTAGAAAACACTGTTACAGCTCAAGGTGGATTTTTTACTTCTACACCTGCACCAGTAAAATCAACAATTCAATCTAATTCGATAATTGCAGCATTTGGAATTATGGATATAAGCTCGACTCTTCATATTCCAATTCATTATTTTGGGACAGCAGAGTTAAAAATGAATGTTAAAACTATGTCCAATGGAAAACATTCTCAAACACAGATAAAGCATTTTATTGCTTCTCATTTTACATTAAAAAAGATGGCAAGTTCTCGGTTTTCGAATATCATTATTAAAGGGTCTAAACTCAAAAAAAATCGTCGTTCCAGATAATTTTTATCTCATAAGTAATATAATTCAAGTAATGAGTACTTATACTCATGCATTTTAACATATCTATATCGATTCTTCCATTTTATTATTTCTATGAAATCTATTGTTCATCTTTTATTAGTATCAATCCATGTGTTCTTTTTTCAGAATATGTGTTCATATTCTCAAACATCTACAACTGGAAGTATAAAAATATATTCTTTAGATGAATGCATGAAAATTGCAGATTCTGCAAATCTAGATATGATGATAGCCATGGCACAAATCCCAGCGGCACAAGCAAATCAGAAAGCAGCTTTTGGTGGATATTTACCTCAAGTAAATGCATCTATGGGATATTCTAGAAGGCTTAATCAATTAGGGGGCGGACAATTTAATATTGGTGGTTTTAGGGCTCCTGCAGATCAATATTCTGCTTCTACACTTGCAAATATTACGCTGTTTAATGGTTTTTCTAGAGAAGCCAATATTGATCTTGCTGCTTCGAATATCAATGCTAGTTTACAAACAGTTGAACAAACAAGAAATCAAGTAAAATTAGCCGTAATACAACAATTTTTAACAATTCTTAGAAATGCAAAAATTGTTGCCGTAAGAGCAGAAAATCTATCATTAGGAAAAAAAGAATTAGAAAGAGCTAAAGCTAGATTTGAAGCTGGCATTGCCCCAATTGCAATTATTTATGCTCAAGAAGCTGATAATGGTAATCGAGAATTAGAGCTAGTTCAAGCAGAAAATCAAGTAAATATTGCCAAAGCAAATTTACTTTCTACAATGGCGCATTCGCCAGGTGAAAAAGCAGAATTTTCTGAAAATAGTTTTCCTACAGAAATAACAGAGTCAGAAATATCAAATTTTCGCTCAAAATTCTCATCTATTGATGAAGCTTATGCCCAAGCATTAGCTAATAGACCCGATTTTGCTGCAGCAAAAAGTAGAATAGATGCTTCTAAATATTCAATTATTGCTTCTAGAAGTGGATATTATCCAAGTATATCTGCTACCGGCGGATGGAGCTGGGCTAATTCCGAAATCAAAGATTTTGATTTATTTGGAAGATCTTTTGTCGCTTTAAATGTTGATATTCCTCTCTTTGATGCATTTAGAACAAATCAGCAGATACAAAATGCCGAACTCCAATCCAAACAGAATGAATTAGAAAAGGAAAGAACTCAACAAACAATCAGGATTCAATTACAATCTGGATTATTGAATTTATACTCTGCCGAAAAACAATTAGAAATAACAAACAGAAGCATAATTGCAGCAAACCAAAATTTTGAAAGTGCTAAAGAACGCTTTGAAGTTGGAACAGCTACAATTGTTGATTATTTGACAGCAAATACACAGTTAATAACGGCAAAAATTAATCGTGTAAATGCTGTTTACAATTATTTTGATGCACAAGTGCAAGTAAAGTTTGCACTCGGCTCTATCTAATTCCGACATTTTTACTTATAACATTGATACATTATTATGGCTAAGAAATCAAGAAAAGCCCTTTACATTACACTTATGTCAGTGGCAATGTTTGCAGTTGTTTTGTCTTATTTTTTATTTAGAAATAAAGATGAAAGTATTGCGATAAAAACTGAAAAAGTTGAACTGAGAACAATTACACAAAAAGTTAGCGCAATTGGTAAAATTAGGCCAGAAACTGAAGTTAAGATTTCTTCAGAGGCAAGCGGAGAAATAATGTTTCTTGGTTTTAGGGATGGTGACTCTGTAAACAAAGGACAATTATTGGTTCGAATTCAACCTGATATTGTCCAATCACAATTAGAACAATTTACTGCTTCAGCAGATGCTTCTAAGATTGCAATTGATGCAACAAAAGCAGAGATGGAAAGAGCCCAAGCAGACTTTAAACGTATCAGTGATTTATATGCTAAACAATATGCTTCAAGAGAAGAATTCGACAGAGCAAAATCTACTTTGGAACAAGCTCAATCACGATTTAGATCTTCAGGTTCCGATTATACCAGAGCTTATTCAGCTTTAAAGCAAATGAGATCCCAAGCTTCTCGGACTACTATTTATTCCCCAATGAGTGGAACTGTGACTTCTCTTTCGGTTGAAGCTGGTGAAAAAGTAGTTGGAACTGCACAAATGCAAGGTACAGAAATGATGCGCATAGCAGATTTAAATATTATGAATGCATGGGTTGATGTTGATGAAAATGATATCGTGTTTGTAAAAATTGGTGATACAGCTCGTATTAGAGTAGATGCCATGCCAGATGAAGAATTACTAGGTTATGTATATGAAATCGGACATTCAGCAAAAACTTCTGCTGCTGGAACACAAGAAGAAGTAACAAATTTTGAAGTTCGAATAAGAATTATTGATAAAGACAAACGTTTGCGTCCTGGCATGAGTTGTTCTGTAGAGATAAGCACCGAAACTCATCATAATGTATTATCTGTACCATTACAGTCTGTTACAGTAAGATCTGTACAAGCATCTGAAACTGAAATGTCCTCAGGAAGCATTCAACAACAAGAAGAAAAGAAAAAATCAAATTCAAAAAGACCTCCTTCTGTAGTGTTTCTAAAAGATGGCGATAAAGCCAAAATGGTAAAAGTTGAAACCGGACTTAGCGATCATGGTTTTATAGAAATCAAAAAGGGGCTAAAAGTTGGACAAGAAATTATAAGCGGTAGTTTTCAGGCAATTAATAAGCTTTTACAAGATGGCTCAATTATTAAAATTGACACTGTTTCTTCGGTTTCTTCTATGAAGAAATAAACTTTTTTTTGACCTATATACTATGAATGATAATCCTTTAATACATATACAAAATATTTCAAAAGTATATGAAATGGGTGGCGAGCAAGTATTTGCCCTAAGAGACATTTCATTGGATATATATCCTAATGAATATGTTGCTTTAATGGGACCATCCGGATCAGGTAAATCAACATTGATGAATATCCTGGGATGTCTAGATACACCCAGTACTGGAATCTATACTTTTAAAGGTTTAGATGTTAATGAAATGAGCGATAATGATTTAGCTGATATCAGAAATCGTGAAATTGGGTTTGTATTTCAAACATTTAATCTCTTGCCAAAAGCAACAGCAGCTAAAAATATTGAATTACCTTTAATTTATAGTGGCGTTTCATCAGCAGAAAGAAAATCTAGAGCAATCAAAGTATTACAAGATGTTGGATTAGGAGAAAGATTAACTCATAAACCAAATGAATTATCTGGTGGACAAAGACAAAGAGTAGCTGTTGCTAGGGCTTTAGTTACTAATCCTTCAATCATATTAGCCGATGAACCGACAGGTAATTTAGATACTAAAACAGGTATTGAGATCATGAAGCTATTTAGAGATTTATGGTTAAAAGGAAATACTGTTATTCTTGTTACTCACGAAGAAGATGTTGCAAGACATGCACAAAGAATTATCAGAATTAGAGATGGGAAAGTAGAGTCTGATGAGAAAAATACCGCGCCACAATATTCTCAGGAATCAGAATGAGAATTAGTGAATTAGGTGAAGCCGCAAGGATTGCTATTGAAGGATTGCAAGCAAATAAATTGCGTTCTTTTCTTACCACACTTGGCGTTGTGATCGGAATTACTTTTGTGATTTTGATGGGTTGGTTCTTGAATGGCTTAGATGCAGCTTTAGAATCTACAGTAAATTTACTTGGTACCGATGTAATGTATGTTGATAAATGGAGTTGGTCTGGTGGACAAAATTGGCGAAAAACTATGGCCAGAAAAGACATCACATATCAACAAGCTTTAGAATTCTGCAAAAAGATTAACACAGCAGAATTAAGTCTGCCCGAAGCAAGAAAATGGGGTGGAACTATTCAGGTTAAGAATAAAAACATAACAGGAATATCGATAATTGGAGTACCTTTTTCATATGCAAATTTACCAGCTGGTACTATTTCTTATGGTAGGTTTTTTTCTCAATTCGAAGATCAATACAGTACTAATTCCGCGGTGCTTGGTTGGAATGTTGCTACTACCTTATTTCCTGATGGTGATGCCATTGGTAGAAATATTAAAATTGGCGGCAGATCATTTGAAGTTGTTGGGGTAATTATAAAACGTGGAAATATGATGATGGATTTTGTGGATAATCAAGTAATCATTCCAATTTCTACTTTCTTTGGCATTTATGGTTCCATAGGCAGAAGTGTTTCTATAGCAGTAAAGGCCGGCAAAGCTGAATTAATGGATGAAGTTAGATCTGAAACCACTGGTTTAATGAGAGGCATAAGGAATGTTGCACCAGGAGAAGAAGATGATTTTTCTATAAATGAGACTCAAACTTTTCGAGACGAAGTACAAACACTCAGATTATCAAGATGGGGACTTGGTATTGGATTAACATTACTCTCTTT
>JALRHN010000098.1 GCA_023259575.1 Candidatus Kapaibacterium sp.
ATATGTACTGGTTACAGTCACCACTTTGCTAATAGCAAGAGTGGATAATACATCAGGCATCACAGCTTGGAATTCTGCAGGATAATCAATAGATCCAGCCGCAATGATGAGTCCTTGTCCTTCCATCAATCTAGGTACAGAAGATATTGTTCCTATAGTACCAGGATTTGTTAATGAAACAGTTGCACCTGTCATTTCATCAACACTTAACTTATTATTACGAGCTTTAGATATTAATGAATCATATTCAGCACAAAATTCGCTAAATGAAAGATTTTGGGCATGTTTTATACTTGGTACAACAAGCATTCTCATACCATCTTTACGTGTAATATCTACTGCTAAACCGATATTAATAGATGCATGTTTAATTCTATGTGGTATACCATCTTTCATGGTAAATGCATCATTCATATGCGGATATTTAACTAAGCCTTTAACAATTGCCCAAGCTAAAATATGTGTATAACTAATTTTACGCTTTAAATTACGCTCAAGATGTCTATTGATTAAACGACGATTCTCTTCTAAAGCTTTTACTGGTAATACGCGGAATGAAGTTGCTGTTGGTACATGTAGTGAATTAGACATATTAGCAGCAATCTTTGCGGATATTCCAGAGAGTATCTCTGGTGTATCATTAGATCCTAATGCTATATTAGTGTCATTACTTTGAGTAGCTATGCTCTGTGAAGACTGTACAGATTGTGAAGGAGATATACTGTTAATAGAAGATATATCTGTATGTGAAGATATTTCAGAAGTTGGAATAGAAACTTTTTGTGTTGGAGAAGTTCTTTCCATTACCCCACTTTCTTCCCTATTTTTAATTGATTGGAAGTACTCTCGCCAATCTTCGCCTACTGAATGTGGATCGTGTAAAAAATCCGCATATAAACCATCAATATAAGCACTATTAGGGCTAAGCATAAACGATTACATCAAATTGAAACATAAGAACTGATTGAAACAATGCCAGAAATCTACAATTGTAACATCATAAGTAATTAGTAAATTTTCTAACAAAAAGGAAGGAGATTGTTTCATAAGGTTTATTCACTACATGAATAATGCCAAAAAAACTGTTCGCTAGAATATTTTATCAGTTGGTTCTGCTGCTTTACACCAAAAGGAATGAGAAATTGAATCTCGAAAATATTCTGAATGCACATACTTTTGCCGAAAATACGGCTAAAACTAAAAGGGTGTGCCCGGGGCGGGACTCGAACCCGCACGTACGTTGCCATACTCAGGATTTTAAGTCCTGTGCGTCTGCCATTTCGCCACCCGGGCATTTAGGAGACGCAAAAATAAACATTTTTATGAAAATTACAATTAATGAAAAAAGATATTTTTTTTGAGTTTGAGAGAAGCAGCTTTTCTGCTATGTTTGAGCCAGATTAAAAGTGTTATGTTAACGATATATGTTAATTAGAAGATATTATGATTAAGCAAGTACATATAATTGGAATTCCCATGGATTTAGGATCTGGGAGACGCGGGGTTGATATGGGGCCTTCGGCTTTAAGGATTGCAGGAATTGCAGATAAACTTCACAGTTTAGGATATACAACAATCGATGAAGGAGATATTTCAGTTGCAAATCAAGAAACGCAAAGTGTACAGGATAATACATTAAAATATTTACCTCAGATAACAGAAGCATGTACTTCTTTGGCTATAAAAGTGAAAACTGTATTAGACAATGGTGGTTTTCCATTAATTCTTGGTGGAGATCATGCTTTAAGTATTGGTTCTATAGCTGGAATTGCTGCTCATTGCAAAGAACATAATAAAACATTAGGAGTATTATGGATTGATGCTCATGCGGATATGAATACTCCTGAAACTACGCCCTCTGGTAATATTCATGGTATGCCACTTGCAGTTTCACTAGGATTTGGAGCAGAAGAATTAACATCAATATTATATCCAGAGCCAAAATTAAAAGCAGAACACCTTGTTCTTATTGGGCCAAGATCAATAGATCCAGGTGAAAGAGAATTTATTAAAAGGAATGGCATTACAACCCATACAATGTTTAGTATTGATAAACATGGGATTTATGATATTACTTTAAGGGCATTAGAACGGATGAGGTCTAGCGTAGATCATCTACATATTAGTTTTGATGTAGATAGTGCTGACCCAAGCATTGCAAAAGGGGTTGGCACTCCAGTTCCAGGCGGATTATCGTATAGAGAAACTCATTTGATTATGGAAATGGCAGCAGAAAGTGGATTAGTATCTTCTTTCGAAATTGCAGAAACAAATCCAATTTTGGATGATATGAATGCAAGTGCAGTTTTTGCATCAGATGTTCTTGCATCATGTATGGGTAAAAGAATTTTATAGTATTTTTTTAAGGTTTGTTATGAATATCACCATCACTTCAAGGCATTTTAAGGCATCACCAGAATTACATGATTTAGCAACAAAGGCAGCACATCATTTTGAAAAGATATATTCTTCGATTAACAGAACCGAAATCATTCTTGATGAAGAACATGAGAAAGTAGTTGAATTTATTGTACATGTCAATCATCATATTCTAAGTTCAAAAGATCATTCATATAATTTTGAGCAAAGCATTCATGCAGCATCCGATAAAATGATTGCACAATTAAGAAAGTTAAAAGAAAAGCAATCAGATAGTCGATAAGAATAGTTAATAGAGCGTATTTATTACCAAGTCAAGATTATTATGAGCATGTTAGAAAAAATTAAAGCAATTTCTAAAGAAGAAATTAATGTCGAAATATTAATGAAATCCCCTGTGCAATTAACTCCTCTTACCGGGAATATTGGATTGGAAAACATCATTTCAGACAAAAATCTCCATAGGCCTCAACTTGCTCTTGCTGGCTTTGTTGAGCTTTTTACATTTCATAGAGTTCAAATATTTGGTAATACAGAATTATATTATTTGCAATCATTACAATTAGAAGACAGAATCAGTGCCTTCGAAAATATTTCGCGATTTTCTATTCCTTGTATAATCATCACAAATAATCATCAAATTGATAATTCACTTATTGAAATTGCAGTTAAACAAAATATTGCAGTGTTTGTTACCCCATTTGAAACAACAAAAACTATTGCATTATTATCTGATTTTCTTGATGATCAATTTGCAGACCAAGCAGTTGTACATGGCTCTTTTGTTGATGTTTATGGGGTTGGCGTTTTATTGGTTGGAAGAAGTGGCATTGGCAAAAGTGAAATTGCTTTAGATTTAATAGAAAGAGGCCACAGATTAGTTGCAGATGATATTATCATGTTTACAAAAAAGCGTGAGAATATTCTTATGGGTACCGGTACATCCCTCGTTAAGCATTTTATGGAAATCCGTGGTTTAGGTATCATAAATGTTCAGAAAATGTTTGGAATAAGGGCTATACGATATCAAAAAAGATTAGAGATAATCGTTGAATTGGAAGAATGGAATAAAGATAAAGATTATACAAGAACTGGATTAGATGAAGTACCTTCTACCCTACTTAATGTGCCTGTTTCAACCGTAAAACTCCCCATTTTTGCAGGAAAGAATGTAACAGTTATAACAGAAGTGATTGCGCTGAATTATTTGCTTAAAACATATGGGTATAATGCAGCAGGTGTTTTTGCCGAAAAGCTCCAAGAAGAAATTTATTCTAAGCAAAGCAAAGGTAAATCAGCATATGATCAACGCCTTATTTCATATTTCCAAAGCGATGATGAATAGAATATAAATTGTTCTTATTTTATCGTAAAGATAAAATCTCTTTTTTGATTGAAAATTTCTGCAGTCTACCCCATGAACTGTTTGATATCCCTTTTATGCTGTATTAGCATACTATCAGTGTATTCATTGCAAGCGCAACCAGCTTGTGATAAAGATAAGCAATGCATAGGCAGAGCCGTTCAAATGACAGAAACATATGGACGAGGAGCTCATTTCATAGAGGTGAGTAATTTTGGTATCAGAGATAAAAATCAAACAGCTTTAACTGTTGAAATGTGGGCTAAATTAACAAGAGTAAATAATACAAGACAATATCTAGGTGGAATTTGGGGTCCAGCAACAGACAATAATGATGTATGGCAATTATTCATAGACCAAAATAATGACTTGGTTTTTGAAATCAATGGTGATGGTACAAAACTTAAATCTGTAGATAATACTATTTTGAGAACTCCATTTTCCCAATATTTTGGAATATGGACACATATAGCAGCAGTTTTTGATGGTAATTCTTCTACTATTTCATTATTTATTAATGGAGAATTAGTTGCTGGCCCTTTCAAAAATGATGTATATCCAGCTTCTTATTTAAGGCCTACTGAAAAATCTAGCTTGAAATTATTATTTGGAAGTATTAATGGTCTTTCTGATAATACATCAATAAATAGAACCTTTAAAGGACAATTAGATGAAATTCGGATGTGGAATCGAGTAGTTTCCCCATTAGAATTATTGTGTAATAGTAATAAAGCACTTGCATTTAATGAGCCTGGTTTACAGCTATATTATAGATGTAATGAAGCCGCAAATATTATCAATTTATGTGATGCATCCGGCAAAGGTAATACTGGTATAATGTTAAGTGGAACTTCATGCCAACCTTCGGATAGAAAAAAGAAACAATTTATAACTGTTTCTCCAAATTCTATAACCGAAGATATTCGATGCGAATTTAAAAAATCATATCAATTTACAATTACCGATACATCGAGATGTGGAAGTAATGTAAGTTTTCGTATGGAAAACATAGATAAAAGTGCTTTTACTGTATCCCCTACTTCGGCTAAATTAGATCCCAATTCTCCTATTACAATTACTGTAACTGTACAAACTGCCATTGTTGGGCCAATTACTGCAGATTTACACATTCTACCTGGTAATGACTGTGGCCAAACAATTGTTGTACCATTACGATTTAATAGAAAAACTCAATTGTCTTATGCTCGGGCGGCTATTAATTTAGATACTCTGTATGCTGGATGTGCTGAACAAAAGTATAAAGACACAGTAATCAAAATTTGTAATTCAAGTGATTCTTTAGGAAGCCCTGAAAATGTTACACTTACTAATTTTATTACAGGTATTCCTGGTGTATTCAAAGTAATTTCTCCAGCTTTACCTTATACTATAAAACCAGGTGAATGCAAAGATATTGTCCTTAGATTTACAGCAACCGATACATCAGCAGCATTCTTTGATACATTAAAAGTTATATCTACAGATAAATGTGTTGGTGGCATTGTAATTCCTTTACGAGGCATTGTAAGAGAGATAGTAACAATAACTGATCAAAGTGGAAAGAAAAAAATAGATTCTACAATTTTTGGTACCGAATGTATTGGTACATTATCAAATCCAATTATGTGGGTATGGAAAAACTTAACATCTAGGCCTGTTTTTGTAGACTCAGTAAAAATCCCCAATGGCTTTACAGCTAGAAAACTTACATATCCTCTACGTTTAGACCCAAATACTGGATACTCTGCCAATTATTTTAGATTTTTCCCAAATAAATCCGGGTTTTACAATGATTCTATCATATTCTATTTTAGAATACAAGGTGTAAATTGTACCTATCAGAAGAAAATCTATACGAAGGGCAGAGGATATGAAGCTAAAGTTAAGTGGACTGTCCGCATGATAGATGTGGGTAATGCTATTGTTGGACAACAGAAACAATTAATTGCAAGTATAAAAAATGAAGCTCCAGATACTCTATATATTTCATATTATTTAGAAGTTGGTGAAGTATTCTTTTTTCCTGGAGGAAAATCTACTAGGATAGCACCTGGGCAAACTGTTAATGTTCCTATAGACTTTAAACCTCTAAAAGATTCTCAATATATAGATAGATTATGTCTTTTTGAACAAAGATGTTATACAAATGATTGTATAGAAATCACTGGAAAAGGCATATTAGAAACCTTTGAATTCGACCCAATATTTATGCGAACAGAAAATGTTTTGGGTTGTGGTGATAGAGATGATACATTGGATATTATAAATATATCTGGAAGCACGCAAAGGCTTACAAATTTTACACTTACAGGTGGTTCAGGAAAATATACTGTTAAATCTCCAATACCATTGCCAACAGATACTACATTCGAAAAAGATCAAAAGTTGCGTTTTATATTTAACTATATGCCAAATGACCCAGTTACTGATAGGGCTGACAGAGCATATCTTAATTTTTCTTCTACTAATGTAAAATGGACAGCACCCCTGTATGGAACTTCGGCTACCCCAAAAATATATGTAACTCCTTTAACTGTTTTTGGAACTCTTGAAGTTGGTGATTCAGTAGAACAAAAAATCTTAATCGAAAATGTGTCTTTCTTACCAGTAAGAATTGATTCTGTGCTTATTCCAAAAGGGTTTACTCTAATTTCTATCTCTAGATCTTTACCTGATACCTTAAATCCTAGAGATTCAATTATGATGACAGTACGATTTAAGCCAGATACTGCAAAAACATATGATGATAAGCTATCCGTATATTCGCAATATCCTTGTCCAATTATTCAAAAAGCAAGTGTACGCGGCAGAGGTATAATTGTTCCATTAGAAGCCCCGATTTCTCTAATGAATTGGAGTTATGTGCGCCCATGTGATTGTATTACTAGAAATCTTCCTTTGGTAAATCAATCATTAGTACATGACATGGTAGTTGATTCATTGATTATAGATAGCGTTGGTATAACTAATGGAACTCCTAAGTTTTGGAGTTGGACATCTACCTATTCGCCCAAAGGAACAATTCCTTATAGTATTCCAAAAGAAAGTACTGATACCGTACGCCTAACATTTTGTCCACGAACCCCAGCTGAAGATAAATACATTGTATGCGCTGCAAATCTTAAAATTAAAGCGCATGGAAGTGGATGGCAGAGAAATAATTATATGGTATCTTTAGCAGGAAAAAGAGCATTAACCTATAAGCCTGAGCCTATTGCTCTAAATTTCCCTCCTACTCCTGTTGATACTTCGTTAAACCCTTTATTTATTAAAGTTACAATACCTTCAATAGATAAAAATCCAGAGCAATACAATATTGTTATCGATTCAATTTCATTTGTTCCAGATGAAAGAGTGTTTACATATACTAATGCAAATGGATCTCCTTTTGTTAGAGACACAATCTTTCCTGGTGATACAACTTTTTATCGTATTAATTTTAAGCCAAGAGCCCCTAGGAATTATTCAGCTAGAGTAAATCTTCATTTAAGTAAACCATGCGGTGATATAGATACGACAATATTTATCACAGGAAATGGACAAGCCAATCCTTTTGGCCTTTCCCTATCATTTGATTCTGCAAGAGTTTCACTAAATTCATTTACGGGATTTTCTTGTGATACCATAAGAATCCCGGTTCAATCTTCTAGGGATATTCCAGCTGAATTAATTGATATTACCTGTAGAATTGGGCATGACAATAATGAATTGTTATTTGCTGGAATTGAATCTCCTTATCTTTCTAATACATGTTTTCAGCAATTTCCACCAAGTTATTCTTCTAAAATAGCTCCGACAGGTGGAACGCAAATAACTGTGAAAAATTTCTGTAAAGTTGATTCTGCATTCCCATTTATGATTGCAAAATTTGTTTCAAAAACAGGAAACAGAGCTACTTTACCTATAACAGTTGATAGTATTTCATTCGATACAGAAAAAATTATTTT
>JALRHN010000099.1 GCA_023259575.1 Candidatus Kapaibacterium sp.
CTTTATGCCAAATAGAATATCCTCATATTGAAATCATAGTATTAGATGATAATTCTACGGATGCGACTGGACAGATTTTACATGACTTACAAACTATATATCCTCATAAACTTACTATCATAAAAGGTACTCCTTTACCACATAATTGGGTTGGCAAACCTTATGCTTGCTATCAATTAGCAAAAAAGGCAAAAGGTGATTATTTATTCTTTACCGATGCAGATACCAAGCATCATCCTAAAAGCTTAGATGCTACAATTCAGCATGCTATTGAACAATCATATGATGTTTTAAGTATTATACCGAAACAACTAGTTGTACATTTTTGGGAACAAGTTACTGTCCCATTTATTCACTTATTGTATATGTCTTATATGCCAAATGACTTATTATATAAGACAAAACATTCGATTTTTACTGCTGCAAATGGTCAGGCATTATTATGTAAAACTTCTTTTTACAATGCAATAGGCGGACATCAAGCCGTATTTAATAGTATTGCAGAAGACATAGATTTAGGAATAATTACTAAAAAACATAATGGAAAACTGGGGATGATTTCAGCTGGAAATCTGATTTCTTGCAGAATGTATAAAAATCGTAAAGAGGTATTTGAAGGTTTTTCTAAAAATTCTTTTGCCACACTTCGTTTTGATGCAGCTATGTTATTAGTATTTATCTCTCATTTATTCTTTACATATATTCTCCCTTTTTTCTTATTGCCCTATTATATTTCAACTGCTCAAGTGTTTTGTATATCTATGATTACATTTCAGATTTGTTGTATACTTTTATTACGATTAAGTATAGCTCGTTTTTTTGGTAATCCTTGGTATCATATGTTTTTACAACCATTAACTGCAGCTTCTTTCATAGTATTATCCATAAATTCTGCTATTTGGTTTATACGTAAAAAAGGTACTACTTGGAAAGGAAGATCGTATACAATGCTACAAAAAAGTGTTTCATAAAATTAAGGATCCATCATAGTTAAATGAATGATTCCTTGTTCATCTTCATATAAAAAAGAGCATGTCTCACAAAAATCTCCTGTATTATAATACTTCTTGTCCTCTATGTGTTCTATAGATGGATGATGAATATGACCAATCATAATTGCATCGCATTGTTTTTCTCTTATTGTTTTTAATGATAAAAACTTAAAATCATTAATAAAAGAAACTGCATTTTTTACTTTCGTTTTCAGATATTTTGATAGCGACCAATACTGAAAACCAAGAAGATTTCTGATTGCATTATATACAGTATTAATCTTATAACTTAATTCATAAGCTATATCCCCAAGCATATATAAAAATGGATGAATTCTAATAAATCCATCAAATTGATCGCCATGGCATATATATATTTTCTCACCTAATAAAGTTTCATAATACAGATAATCACATACATTAATATTACCTATGCTGATCGAACCATCTTGCAATAAGCTTCTTAAATAATAATCGTGATTACCCAATATATAATCTACATGTACATTTTTCCTGGAAAGCCTTAGTATTTTTTGAATCACAGTAGAATGATCTTGATTCCAATAGATCTTTCTTTTCATCGCTGTAAGATCAATAAAATCACCGATAATGATTAATCTGTCAAATTCATAATTCTTTAATACTTCTAATAATTTATCAGGTTGAGATTTACTGGTTCCCAAATGAATATCTGATATAAACAAAGTGCGGATTTTCATAAATATGGAAAATTGATATCTGTGTAATTTTTTCTCATTAGAATACACTTATAAATTACATAAAATTATACGTGAATACTTATTAAGAAAAGTTTATATCAAACTAAAGAGTACTATGAAGTCATTATTAATCAATCGAATACTCAATGTATGCTTTTTTATTCTTGGATTATATCAAATACTAATTTCTAAAGATTATATTCAAGCAGCTGCAAGTTTTG
The DNA here is from genome assembly GCA_023259575.1 of Candidatus Kapaibacterium sp. Taxonomy (GTDB): domain Bacteria; phylum Bacteroidota; class Ignavibacteria; order Kapaibacteriales; family UBA961; genus UBA961. The sequence goes on from JALRHN010000099.1 coordinate 1,933, forward strand.
GAATTGGATTAGCTTTTGATCCAATTTCTCATGAAATACCATGGGCGCAAAGGACAATGATACAAAAGTCAATACCAATCATTCAATTAGCTATGTGCGCGGCTTGCCTTGGCCTAGGTTTTGGGATGAATGATAGATGATCTAATCAGAAAATCATTACATTTGTACAGATGAAAAAAATAATTTCAATAGTGCTTTTTATGATATTCATGGTGTTTTCCACCGAGATGTATCAATTATGTAAGATACCTCAGTTGTTTATACATTATACCGAACATCATAGTACAAATAATGATTTATCATTTTCAGAATTTTTTAGCATGCATTATTCCACTGATGATGATCATGATGCAGATATAGAAAAGGATATGAAATTACCTTTTAAATCTCATGATAATTGTTCTCACATAATGCTTTCAATCCCACATTCAGATATTCATCAATCCCTATTTATCCCCACCAAAGAACATTCTTTATTAATATTAAGAATGGAACAAAGTACTGCATATTCTGCAGATTTACCTTCAATTTGGCAACCACCTAAATCTTCTCTATAAATCAAAGTACATTACACTGTATTAGAACATTGATGTGTTCAATAACATAGTATTCATATTGGTTTTTACAGAAGGAATATACTATGCTCAATTCTATAATTGGGTTTTCAATAAAGAATAAACTTATTATAGCTTTATTCACAATTGGATTAATTGTTTATGGTTTATATCAAACCACACAATTACCAATCGATGCCGTTCCAGATATAACAAATAATCAAGTTCAAATTATAACAGTTGCGCCATCTTTTGGAGCAACCGATATTGAACGTTTAATAACTTTTCCCATAGAACAAGCCACTAGTAATATTAGTGGTATGACAGAGATTAGAAGCTTTTCTAGATTTGGACTCTCTTTAGTAACTATAGTATTTAATGATGAAACAGATGTGTACTGGGCCAGACAACAAGTAGCTGAGCGCTTGCAAAATATACAGTCTATCATTCCAACTTCTATTGGTATTCCAGAGTTAGGACCCATTTCTACAGGTTTAGGCGAAATTTATCAATATGTTGTTAAGCCAAAACCAGGATATGAACATAAATATGATGCAATAGAATTAAGAACTATTCAGGATTGGTTTGTTCGCAGACAACTCCTTGGGGTACAAGGTGTTGCAGATGTAAGTAGTTTTGGTGGAAAATTAAAGCAATACGAAGTTTCAATTAATCCACAAAAATTACAAGCTGTAAATCTCACTATACATGATGTCTTTACTGCTTTAGAACAGAATAATCAAAATACAGGAGGTGCTTATATCGAAAAAGGACCAACTGTACTTTTTATTCGAAGCGAAGGCCTGATTGGAACAAAAGATGATATTGCTAATATTCCAATAAAACATACAGATCAAGGTATACCAATTTTAATCAGAGATATTGCTGATATTTCTATTGGGCATGCAACTCGTTATGGAGCAATGTGTTATAATGATCAAGGCGAGGTTTCAGGGGCCGTTGTAATGATGTTAAAAGGCGGGAATAGTAGTGAAGTAATAAAAAATATCAAAGATAGAATTGCCCTTATTCAAACTACTTTGCCCGAAGGGATTGTGATTGAACCTTTTTTGGATAGAACCAAAATGGTAAATAATGCAATCGGTACTGTCACTAAAAATCTCATCGAAGGTGCTTTAATTGTCATCTTTATTCTTGTCCTTTTTTTAGGAAATTTTCGTGCTGGATTATTAGTAGCATCTGTGATTCCATTGGCAATGTTATTTGCCATTATCATGATGAATATCTTTGGTGTTAGTGGCAATCTTATGAGTTTGGGGGCATTAGATTTTGGATTAATTGTCGATGGAGCAGTAATTATAGTAGAAGCAGTAATGCATCAATTAAGCCATAGTAAAAAATTCTCTGCCATTCAGCACATTACGCAGAAAGAAATGGATGATCAAGTCGGATTTTCTGCAGGGAAAATGATGAATAGCGCTGTTTTTGGACAAATCATTATTCTGATAGTATATCTTCCAATTTTTACTTTACAAGGAATTGAAGGAAAGATGTTTAAACCAATGGCACAAACTGTAGCTTTTGCTTTGGTTGGAGCCTTTATTCTTTCTTTAACATATATACCAATGATGAGTTCTATTATCATTAGTAAAAAGATAAGACATCAACCAAATCTATCAGAAAGATTGCTAAATAGATTAGAGCGCTTCTATCAATATTATTTAAGCAAAGCATTAAAAATCCCTAGAATTCTCGTGTCTTCTGTCATTGTTCTTTTTATTATCTCTATAGTGATTTTAGGTTTTTTAGGTGGCGAATTTATACCTGCATTAGAAGAAGGAGATTTTGCAGTAGAAACCAGAGTATTAACTGGTAGTAGCTTACAAACATCTATAGATATAACGCAAAAAGCAGCTCATATCATAAAAAGTCGATTTCCTGAAGTAGAAAAAGTGGTTACTAAAATTGGGACAGGAGAAATTCCTAGCGATCCAATGCCATTGGAAGCTGCTGATTTGATGATAATTCTTAAAGATAAAGGTGAATGGACTTCTGCAAAAACATTTCCAGAATTAGCAGAAAAAATGAATGCTGCCATGCAAGAAGTTCCTGGAATTCAAACTGGATTTCAATTTCCAGTACAAATGCGTTTTAATGAATTAATGACTGGTGCAAGACAAGATATAGTATTAAAAATATTTGGCGAAAATCTAGATACCTTAGCCCATTATGCCTCAAAAATTGGTGCTATTGTTGGTACCATTCAAGGTGCACAAGATATATTTATTGAGCCTGTAAATGGAATGCCGCAAGTAGTTATAGAATATAATAGACCAATTCTGGCCCAGTATAATATTTCTATTGAAGAAATTAATAGAGTAGTTCATACAGCATTTGCAGGCAAAGCAGCAGGTTTGGTTTTTGAAGGCGAAAAAAGATTCGACTTGGTAATAAGGCTTCAATCTGAAAAAAGACATTCTATAGAAGATATTCAGCAATTATTAATACCATTACAGAATGGTAATCACATACCATTATATCAATTAGCTACAGTGAAAGAAATTGATGGTCCAAATCAAATACAAAGAGAAGACACCAAACGCAGAATTATCGTCGGATTTAATGTCCGAGGTCGAGATGTCCAAAGTATAGTGCAAGATGTTCAAGCAAAAGTTACGAATACTATAGATTTTCCTTCTGGTTATTATATCACATATGGTGGTTCATTCGAAAATCTAAATGAAGCAAAGAAAAGACTCTTGATTGCTGTTCCGGTTGCACTCATTCTGATTTTACTATTATTATATATTGCTTTTAATTCTATAAAGTTGAGCATTCTTATCTATTCTGCTATACCTTTATCAGCTATTGGAGGTATTCTGTTTCTTGCTTTTAGGGGATTACCTTTTAGTATTAGTGCTGGCATAGGTTTTATTGCATTATTTGGCGTTGCAGTACTTAATGGAATTGTTCTTATAGCTGAGTTCAATCGTCTAAAATCTTCTGGAATGAATAATCTTTATAGGATTGTGATTATGGGTACTAAAGTACGATTAAGGCCAGTACTTATGACGGCACTAGTTGCATCTTTAGGATTTCTTCCTATGGCATTAAGTAATGGTTCTGGTGCCGAAGTACAAAGACCATTAGCAACCGTTGTTATCGGTGGTTTATTAATCGCAACATTCCTTACTCTTTTCATATTGCCTATTCTTTATATATTATTTGAGCAAAAAAATAGCCTTCAGAATGAATTATCTGTGTTTCAAGGTTATATCAGGAGGATTGTAAAACGATGAAACAATACATTCTTCACATAGTATGTTGTTTGATTGCTCCATTCTATCTTCATGCTTCTGAATATATTTCTTTAAAAAGTGCTATTGATTCTGCTTTAGCTCATAATATGGAAATAAAGAATCAAGAATTGCTTAAAGATTATTATCAGCGATTGAAAGGGTCGGCACTTACTTTGCCTCAAGCTGGATTTACTTTTGAAGCCGGACAAATCAATAGTGCTTATACAGACACTAAACTGAGTATTTCTCAAACAATACAATTTCCTACCGTATATTCTCATCAAAAAAACTTATTAAAAGATGAATGGGAAGCTGCTGTTATAGGAATAGCTTTAACAAAAAAACAGATAAAAAAAGCTGTAACCGAAATGTATTATCATATCCTTATTCTTAAAGAAAAAGAACGATTATTACTGTATTCGGATAGTATGTACAGTATGTTTTCTCATAAAGCACATATGAAGTTCCAAAAAGGTGAGTCTAATATCATAGAAAAAAACTCTGCCGAAGCAGAAAGAGGAAAGATAACCTTGCAATTACATGCAATCCATAATGACATTGAATTATATCTTCTTCGATTTCAATTATTACTCCATACCAAAACTGTTTATACCCCAGAACAACAATCATTATTTGATTTTCCTTCACTATTTAAAGATACAACTGATTTTCAAAATCACCCTTTATTGCAATTATATCAGTCGAAAATTCAAAAAGCACAAACTAATTTATCTTTAGAAAAAGCAAAGTTTCTGCCTGAATTTTCTATTGGTATTTCTAATCAAAGTATTCAAGGAATTGGTGCCGATAATGTATCCTATTCAGCATCACAACGATTTAATGCAATTTCTGTAGGAATTGGAATACCGCATATTTTTGGCGCGCAATCATCGATAATTGAAGCATCAGAGGCACAAATTAAAATAGCAGAACATCAATTATTATCTGAACAAGAAAAACTCTATAATGATATTCAGTCCTCATTTGCTAGATATCAAACAGACAGCATTTCTCTGGAATTTATACAAAAACATCAATTGCCATTGATTCCCGAAATTAAAAATGCAGCTGAAAAACAATATGCAGCAGGTGAAATAGATTTTTTTCAATGGGTAGTACTACAAAATCAAGCAATTACTATACAAAACAATTATCTAGATATGTTGAATGAATTACATTCCATAGTTTCTCATATACAATATATATTAGCACAATGAACTATTCTTTATTTCTACTAATACTTTTATTGCTTACAGGTTGTGGACATACTTCATCCGACACACAAACACATGAGCAAGAAACAAATACTAAGTCTATTACATTAAACGATGCTCAAAAAAAGAATTCTACCATTAGTATTGGTTCTTTATTACAAAAAGATCTTTCTGAAATAATTAAAGTTCATGGAAAAATTGATGTTCCACCACAAAACTTAATTTCAGTAAGTATTCCTATGGGTGGATTTCTTGTTTCTTCGGACTTATTACCTGGAATGCATGTAAAAAAGGGACAAGTTATAGCGGTACTAGAAGATCAACAATATATTCAGCTACAAGAAGATTATTTAACAACTAAAGTACGATTAGAACAAGCAGAATCAGATTTTATCAGACAAAGAGATTTAAATGAAAGTAAAGCAGGAAGTGATAAAGTATTCGAAAAAGCAAAAGCAGAATATCAATCTTTAAAAGTAATACTAAGGTCTTTGGCCGAAAAGCTTGAATTATTACATATCAATGCCAAAACTTTAACCGAACAATCATTATCAAGAAGGGTAAAAATATATGCACCATTTAATGGTTTTGTTAGCAAAGTGTTTGTGAATATTGGCAAATATGTAAATCCTTCTGATGTATTATTCGAATTAGTAAATCCAAAAGATATACATGTAAATCTACATGTGTTTGAAAAAGATATTGTAAAAC
>JALRHN010000009.1 GCA_023259575.1 Candidatus Kapaibacterium sp.
ATATTCCTGCTGAAGAACACAATAGTTCGGAATATCCATTAGGAATGATTCCTATTGATTCTATCTTTACTCCAATTAAGAATGTTGTATATACAATCGAGCCTTTTCGTGTTGGACAAAAAACCGACTATGAAAAGCTAACTTTAGATGTGTATACAGATGGCACTGTAACAGCACAAGAATCTATACAAGAAGCTGCTGCTATTCTTCAAGAACACTTAATGTTATTTGTAAACTTTGAACAAATGCGTCGTGAACAAGAAGCACAAGAAGTAGTTGAAGAAGAAGCAAAAGAAGCAGAAAAATCACGTATGAGAAGAATTCTATTTACACCAGTAGATGAATTAGAACTTTCTGTTCGTGCACACAATTGCTTGAAGGCTGCAAATATCAAATCACTTGCTGAATTGGTATCATTAAATGAGCAAGATTTGCTCAAATTCAGAAACTTTGGCCGTAAATCATTAACTGAATTAGCGGAAATCGTTCGTGTTCATGGTTTGGTTTTTGGCATGAACATAGAAAAATATGTTAAAGAAGAAGCTAAAGCAGCTGAATCTGAAGCATAAATCATCTAGATTTGAATAGAGAGAAATAACAATGATTCATCGTAGAGTTGGAAGGAAACTTGGCCGTACATGGAGCCACAAGAAAGCCCTTATGTGCAATATGGCTACTGATTTATTTCTTCATAAAAAAATTGTAACTACAGAAGCTAAAGCAAAAGAATTACGTCCATTTGCAGAAGCTCTTATTACAAGAGCAAGAATTGCGCTTCGCAATGAGCAAAATGGAAATTTACCTAATTCACGTCCTAATAAGAATGGCGAAGTAATTCAGTCAAAAACAGACTTTACTCAACGTCGTCAGGTTGGACGCTTTATCAAAAATAAGGCTGTACTTCAAGAACTATTTGATACAATAGCTCCTGCAGTTATTACCCGTGATGGTGGATATACTCGTATTATTAAGCTTGGGCCACGTCGTGGAGATGGTGGTAAAGAAGCTATTATAGAATTAGTAGATTTTGCACTTCCACAAGATGGTGTTGTAAGATTAAAGAAAAAACAATCTGCTACTCCTGTTAAAGTTACTACTAAATCTGCAACTATTACAACCGCAGTTGCTCCGATTACAGCTGAAGAAGTAAAAGAAGAAATTGCAGAAGTTGAAGCAATGTCTACAGAAGCAATCGTAGAAGAAGCTTTACCTGCTGAAGATACAATTGTAGAAGCAGTAGAATCAGCCATTGAAGAATCTTCATCTGAAGATACTCCACATGAGGAAACAGCTTCAGAAGAGCAAAAAGAAGAATCTGCTGAATAAGTTAATCGACATAGATTTTAAGGCAACTGATTTCAGTTGCCTTTTTTTTTATATGATAGATAAATAATATGAAGCTATTTGTATCATGTGGTGATGTGAATGGGATTGGACTTGAAACCTTCTTTAAGTCTATACAATCTATGGATATATTAGATCATGAAATGATTTTATGTATTCATCCTAAAACTCTTGAAGAGTCTGGTTTAGTTGGCCCCATGATTAATAATACAGTGATATGTGGTAAACATGTAATTACAATATATCCATGCACTATGTATTCACCAATTACATATGGCATTCCAACTAAAGAATCTGCTGCATTAGCAATTGAATCACTTGAAATATCTATTCATCACGTATACAATGGAAATGCTGATGCTTTGATAACATTGCCAATATCAAAGGCATCTTTAAAACAGAATAAATGGGTTTTTCCTGGTCAGACAGAGATGATTTCAGCATATACAAATCAAGCTCAACCATTAATGATATTGTTCGCTAAACAATTTCGAGTAGCACTCGCCACGATTCATGTACCTTTAGAAAAAGTTTCTTCTATGATTTCTAAAGAATCTCTAGTACAAACAATTCATATATTACATACTTCATTATATGAAGATTGGAATATTGAAAAACCTACTATAGCTGTTTTAGGATTAAATCCCCATGCTGGAGAGCAAGGAGATATTGGTAATGAAGAACAAATCAGTATTATACCAGCAATAGAACAATGCAAATCTCTTAATATTAATGTAGATGGACCATTTTCCGCTGATGCTTTTTTTGCACAAAAAAAGTATCAAAACTATGATGCTGTTTTAGCAATGTATCATGATCAGGGTTTAATTCCATTAAAAATGATTTCAGGTAATTCTGGAGTAAATGCTACCGTAGGTTTGCCAATTATACGAACATCTCCAGATCATGGAACTGCATTTGATATAGCAGGAAAAAATATAGCACATTTTGAAAGCACTAAACAAGCTATCTTATCTGCAATACAATTTGCAGTCAATAAGGCCTAAAAGATGAATACAAAAACACAATATTCAGCAGATTTTGCATTGTTAGCAGATAACAATGATGTACTTGCATCATTCAGGAATGATTTCTTTTTTCCACAACATAATGGACATTCAGCATTATATTTTTGTGGTAATTCTCTAGGACTTCAACCCAAAAGTGTTTCTGATTATTTAGAACAGGAACTTAAAGATTGGAGAGAATTCGGTGTAGAAGGTCATTTTAATTCCAAAAGACCATGGTTCTCATATCATAAAGTTTTAACAGAATCATTAGCTAGATTAGTTGGTGCAATACCTTTAGAAGTTGTTGCTGCAAATACACTAACAGCAAATCTTCACTTTGCAATGGTTTCATTTTATAAGCCTACACCTCAAAGATATAAGATTATAATGGAAGGAAATGCTTTTCCTTCAGATCAATATGCTATCGAATCCCAAGTTAGATATCATGGTTTTCATCCAGACACAACAATAATAGAACTATTTCCCAGAGAAGGAGAATATACACTTAGGACAGAAGATATTTTGTCTGCAATTTCATTACACGGAAAAGAACTTGCATTAGTTATGTTTAGCGGGATACAATATTTAACAGGACAAAGATTTAGTATGCAGCAAATAGCAGATGCTGCACATGATGTAGGTGCTTATTGTGGTCTTGATTTAGCCCATGCAATAGGAAATGTTGAATTAGAATTACATGATTGGCAGATAGATTTTGCAGTTTGGTGTTCTTATAAGTATTTAAATTCTGGTCCGGGTGGTATTGGTGGACTTTTTATCCACGAAAAACATGCATATTCTCATGATTTACCTCGTTTTGCAGGCTGGTGGGGATATCAGGAATCGTCAAGATTTTTAATGAAGAAAGGATTTATACCCGAGCCCGGAGCTCAAGGTTGGCAAGTTAGTAATGCGCAAGTATTTCAAATGGCAGCTTTAAGAGCGTCTTTAGATATATTTGATAAAGCAGATTTACATGTTCTATTTGCTAAAAGAGATGCTCTTACTGGTTATGCAGAATATATGTTGCATTCCATATTGCAAGAGTATCCACATATTCCATTAGAAATAATAACTCCCAAAAACACTAAAGAAAGAGGTGCCCAATTATCTATGTTAATTCATAAACATGGAAAACAATTGATAGACAGTCTTTTATCAGATGGAATAATTGTGGATTGGAGAGAACCGAATATTATAAGATTGGCACCTGCACCATTATATAATTCATTTGCAGATATTACAAAGTTCTCAGAGAAGTTTAAGGAACATTGTATCCGATTATTTACCACCAAATAGTACATCGGATAATTTTGTTATATCTCCAGCACCTACAGTTAAAACTAGATCACCTGGTTGAATAATAGATTTTACCACATGTTCTAAGTCTGCTTTATTCTGCACATAATGAACATTTCGGTGTCCTGCTTTTTTTGCAGACTGAGCTATCAATTCACCTGTAATACCTTCAATTGGAATTTCTCTAGCAGGATAAATATCTGTGATAAACACTATATCCGCATCGTCAAAAGAAAGCCCAAATTCTTTGTAAAAATCTCGTGTTCTGGTATATGTATGAGGTTGGAACACACAAACAATACGTCTATCTTTCCAACCTGCTCTTGCTGCAGCCAAAGCATTCAATAATTCTGTAGGATGATGGGCATAATCATCCACAATTAATATATCGTCTTTCATACCTTTAATTTCGAACCGACGATATACACCTCCAAAAGTCTCTAATGCACTTTTAATTGTTTCAAATGGTATTTCTAAATGAAGACCTACGGTAATTGCAGCCAAAGCATTTTTAACATTATAAAGTCCAGGTATATGTATGGTGATTTTTCCAAGATCTTTACCATGTGCTTTTACAGTAAATGTAGAACTTTGTTCATGGGAAAAAATATCAATTGCTCGTATATCGCATTGACGAGATAAACCAAAAGAAATAATCTTTTTATTGATAAAAGGAAGAATATCCCGAACACCCGAATCATCTAAACCTAAAGCGATCAAACCGTAAAAAGGTACTTTAGAAGCAAATTCAATAAATGCTTTTTTTACTTCTTCTTCAGTTCCATAAATATCAAGATGTTCGGCTTCAATATTATTAATTACTGCAATAGTAGGGAATAACTGTAAAAAAGATCTATCATATTCATCGGCTTCTACAACTGTCCATTGCCCTTTTCCTAATCTAGCATTTGTGCCACCAAGCCCATCTAGCCTTCCACCTACAATTACAGTTGGGTCTATACCACCTTTCATTAATACCAAACCACATAAAGAAGTGGTAGTGGTTTTACCATGTGTACCAGCTAAGGCTAAAGTATAATTAAGTCTTGATAATTCTGCTAACATTTCAGCTCTGCGAATGATAGGAATACCTTTTTCTAAAGCTGCAATGGTTTCGGGATTTTCTTGAGGCTTAACGGCACTTGAATATACAACCGCCTCTGCACCTATTATATGTTCAGCTGCATGTCCAGTATAAATATGTGCACCAAGCGAAGAAAGATATTCTGTATTTTCTGATACAGACAAATCCGAACCGCTAATAGTAAAGCCTTGATTGATAAGGATTTCCGCAATCCCACTCATTCCAATTCCACCTATACCAACAAAGTGAATATGTTTAATCGACGTAAAAATCATATTTATTTAAATGGCTTATGAATGAATTTCTTTGACAGAATAATTCATATTCTGGAGCTTTTTTGTAACTGATGATCTGTGATCACCTTGTATTTCAATCAGATTATCACGAACTGTTCCACCCGAACCACATGATTTTTTTAATATCTGGCATAAAGAGTCTAATTCATCTGGTTTAGACTGAAAACCAGATATAATTGTTACGGTTTTACCGCCTCTTCCTTTTTTGTCTATATGTACTTTAATCTGGACGGGTTTTCCATCATACCCTAATTGCTTCTGTACTTTTTCTGCAACTTTATAGTCGGAAGATAATAAAGTTGATAAATCACTTAATGAAGTTAATTTAGCCATACACTATTCTTCAGTAGATAATTTATGAGCATGAATATCAATTTCGACAGGATAATTACCTGTAAAGCATGCATTACAATATCCTGTTCCTGTTTCTTGAGGAACAGATTCCATTAAAGATTCGACAGATAAATAATGCAAAGTATCTGCATTTAAAGCTTTAGAAATCTCTTCTTCATTGGAATAGTGATTTGCTATAAGTTCTTCCTTGCTTGGAAAATCCATTCCATATTTACAAGGAAATTTTATCGGTGGCGATGTTATTCGCATATGAACTTGTTTTGGTTCTGCTTCGCGTATTAAATTAACTAATGCTTTAGAAGTAGTACCTCTAACGATGGAATCGTCAATAACAACAACAGTTTTACCTTCTAATACCCCACGAACAGTATTGAATTTGGTTTTAACCTTAAATTCTCTGTTGTCTTGACCAGGAGCAATAAATGTTCTTCCAACATAATGACTTCGTATTAAACCGATTTCATATTTAGTGGGTATTCCCATTTTATTGTTAACTTTTGCATATCCTAAAGTTGCAGTATTCCCACTATCAGGAACAGCAAAACACGTTACTTTTTCATCTGGTTCAGAACCATGAACAGGGCTTTCAAGAGCAAGATTTTTCCCAAGTTTTCTGCGTACTTTGTCTACATTATGTCCAAAGATTTTAGAGTCTGGTCTTGAAAAATAAATATATTCAAAAATACAATGTCTTGACTCTGGAGTAATTTCATCGATTGTATAACTTTTGATATTTCCTGTTTTAACAGTATCATCATCGATAACAACAATCTCATTATGGCCTATATCTCTGATATATTCTGCACTTAGAATATCAAGTGCACAGGTTTCGGACACAACAAAATAAGCCATAGAATCACCCACTTTTTTTCGGCCTATGCATAAAGGGCGGAAACCGAAGGGGTCTCTTGCAGCTACTAAGCAAGAATTAGTTAAAATAACAAGAGAATAGGCACCTCTGGCTGTCATTAAAGCTTCGCGAATTTGTTCAAGCTGTTGATCTTTTTTACTTCGGGCAATAAGATGAAGGAATAATTCGCTATCTGTTGTTGTCTGAAAGATAGATCCTTCTTCTTGTAATTGCTTCCTAAGCTGTTTTGTATTCGTTAAATTTCCATTATGTGCTACTGCAATTGAACCAGACTTATACTTGGTTAAAAATGGTTGTACATTCGTTAACCCACCACTTCCTGTAGTAGAATATCGATTATGTGCAATAGCAACAGTACCTTGTAATTTATTTGTTAAGATATCTGAATCTGAAAACACATCAAGCACTAAGCCTTCACCTTTATGAACAGCAAATTTATATGGTTCATCATCACCATTTTTTTTTGCTGCTACAATTCCAGCGGCTTCTTGTCCTCTATGTTGCAATGCATGCAAAGCATAATATGCCATAACAGAAGCTTGTGGATGATTAAAAACACCTACAATACCACAATTACAATTTGGTTTATCTAAATCACGAAGCTGATTCATTGAAGTGTACTTGAAAGGATGAAGAAGGAATATTCATGAACGAAAATACGAAATTTGAGTATAGTTTATCTGTTTCATTTGCATTTGTTTTATTGATTTGTAACATCAGTTACAAATTATTATCGCTAAAAATGCAATTTTGCTTATACTCATTTATTAAGGTAAGAATATGCAAGATACATCAATTTTGTTTTTAGTATTGATTGGCACTATAGCTGGATTTTTAGGCGGCTTATTAGGAATAGGTGGTGCCGTGATCATTATTCCAGCATTAGTACTTATTCTAGGGTTTCCCCAGCATATTGCGCAAGGAACAACATTGATGATGTTTGTAATGCCAGTTGGATTACTTGCTGCATGGCAATATTACAAAGCTGGAAATGTTGATATAAGAGCTTCTGTGATTTTAGCTTTAGCATTTGTGATCAGTGGATATTTTGGGGCAAAATATGCTCAAGAAATCCCCCAACAATTATTAAAAAAGATATTTGCTTTATTATTGATGGGAATTTCTGTTAAAACATTATTCTTTGATAAGTGAATGTTTATGTAACTTTTGTAACTGTGATTGATAGTAAAAATCTGTTTTTTTGAATAAGATTTTTTACAAAGAATTAAAAGAAGAGAATAACAATGATTATAGAACAATTATATACTGGGTGTTTGGCTCAAGGAGCCTATTATATCGAAGATAATGGCGAAGTAGCTATTATCGATCCTTTAAGAGAAGTTCAGCCTTATATCAATAAAGCACAAAAAAATGAAGCCACGATAAAGTATGTTTTTGAAACGCATTTTCATGCAGATTTTGTATCAGGACATATTGATTTATCTGCAAAAACTGGTGCTCCAATAATTATTGGCCCAACAGATGCCCAACATAGTTATGAGGCGATTCATGCTAATGATGGACAAGATTTTACACTTGGTAATTCTACATTAAGGGTAATTCATACTCCAGGGCACACCATGGAAAGCATCTGTATTCTTTTGATTGATAAACAAGGAAAACAAAAAGCATTATTTACTGGTGATACGCTTTTTATCGGAGATGTGGGTAGGCCAGATTTAGCACAACATATTGTTAATGACTTAACCCAAGAAATACTTGCCGGACATCTATTTGATTCTTTAAGAAATAAAATAATGGTTTTAGACGATGATATTATTGTGTACCCAGCCCATGGAGCAGGTAGTGCATGTGGTAAAATGATGAGCAAAGAAACATTTGATACACTTGGGAATCAAAAAAAATTCAATTATGCTTTAAGTACAGATTTAACAAAGGATATGTTTATCAAAGAAGTACTTAAAGGTTTAATGCCTCCACCTGGATATTTCCCTAAAAATGTGATGATGAATATTAGTGGTTATGATGGTATTGATACAGTGCTATCAAGGGGAAATAAGGCTTTGCATCCAGAGGAATTTGAATTTCAAGCCAATGAGTTAAATGCTTTAGTATTAGATACTAGGCATGCATCGGATTTTGCTAAAGCACATATACCTAAAGCTATAAATATCGGTATAGATGGAAGCTTTGCGATGTGGATTGGAGCATTAATTCCAGATATAAAACAAACAATTTTGATAGTTGCCGATGCTGGAAGAGAAGAAGAAGTTATAACTCGTTTGGCAAGAGTAGGTTATGATTATGCTATCGGTTATTTAAAAGGTGGAATGCAAAGCTGGATTAATGAACATAAAGATATAGAGACAGTGCAATCTTTATCTGTTAAAGAATTTGCCGATATCGAACAAAAAAATCCATCTATTGCAATTTTAGATGTTCGTAAACACAGTGAATATGCTTCAGAGCATATAGTTAATGCAGAAAATTTTCCACTCGATACCATAAACGAAGATTATCATCAGATTAATAAAGAAAAAGAATTCTTTGTCCATTGTGCTGGTGGTTATAGATCAATGATTTTTATTTCTATTTTGAAAGCAAGAGGATATCATCATTTAATTAATATTGATGGTGGTTTTAATGCAATCAAAGAATCAAAGGCATTTTCATTAACTGAATTTGTTTGTCCAACAACTTTATTATAATACAATGAATTCAATAATAAGTCGAGCTACATACAATTGGAATATAACAAGAATACTATACACAAGTATCGGTATTTTATTGTCTAGCTACTCAGCGTATCATCAGGATTGGACAGGTACATTTTTAGGACTTTATTTTATTATTATGGGTGTATTTGCTCTTGGATGCGCGGCTGGTTCTTGTTCAATACCTCAGAGTACTTCACAAAAAATCCAATAATAATATGGCAACTTTTTCAGAATTAATACAATCAGATACTCCGGTACTTGTCGATTTTTCCGCGGAATGGTGTGGTCCATGCAAAATGATGCCTCCAATTCTAGCAGAATTAAAATCTTCTATTGGCAATAAAGCAATTATCATGAAAATGGATATAGACAGAAATCCACAAACAGCAAGACAATATTCTATCCAATCGGTGCCAACATTAATGCTTTTCCGTAATGGCAAAGTTCTATGGAGACAATCGGGTGTAATGCAAGCACGTCAGTTAGAACAAGTAATCAAGCAATATGTAGGGTGAAAATCCATGATTCTTCGTATTTTGTAAGATACTTTCTTAACAATTGCAAAGGATGAAGCATGAAGATCAGAGTATCTTTCATAGTCGTTTTTCTTTTTAGTACAATTTCAATACTTGCACAATTACCATATAGAACAACCTCTCATGTTAATGAGCAAAATAGCGAGCCCAGAGAACATCCAATAGATGTTCAAAGAATGACATTAAAAGTTAAATTTGAACCTGAAAAAGGCTTAGTAAAGGGTATTGTTACGCATGTTTTTAAACCTTTAAGAAAATCTGTTGATTCCATCTTTTTTGATGCAATCAAAATGAAGATTTCAGAAGCATCTGTAAATGGCAAGCCTGCTCGTTATTCTGTTTCAGATATTGGGATTACCGTATACCCGCAACAAATGAAATGGGGCTCTGTAGATAGTATTACCTTCGTATACGAAGCATATCCACGCTCAGGATTGTATTTTATCGGATGGAATGACACAACAAACAGATGCAGAAAACAAATATGGAGTCAGGGACAAGGCATAGACTCTCGCGCATGGGTGCCCATGTATGATGAAATGAATGATAAATATATTACAGAAACAATTGTCACATTTGATAAAAACTATCATGTTTTGTCTAATGGTACCAAACTAAATGAACAATCAAATAGTGATGGAACAAAAACATGGCATTATCGTATGACGCATCCTCATGCACCATATTTATTAACATTAGTTATTGGTAAATATGCTGTAGAGACTCGTAAAAGTTCTTCTGGAATAGTTAATAATCTCTATTATTATCCTGAATATAAAAACAGAGTAGAACCTACATATTTGTATTCTACCGAATCCATGGACTTTCTAGAATCATTCATAGGAATTCCATATCCATGGGAATTATATTCTCAAATAATGGTTCAAGATTTTACTTTCGGTGCTATGGAGAATACCACAGCTACTACTTTTGGTGATTTTTCTTTTGTAGATCCAAGGGGTTTTAAAGATAGAAGTTATATCGGCACAAATGTTCATGAATTAACTCATCAATGGTTTGGTGATTTTATCACTGCCCGCGTTCAAAAACATGTATGGTTGCAAGAGAGTTTTGCTACATTCTATCCAAAATACTTTTTCAAAAAATATGCTGGGACAATAACTCCAGAATCCAAAAAGAACTTTGGAGAAGATGCTTATGAATGGAATCTAAGAGGCGAGCATAATTCTGCATTAAATGCTTCCGAAAAAGATCGATTACCAATAGTTCATCCAAGTTCTGGCTCAGCAAGAATTTACCCCAAAGGTTCTGCAGTTATAGATATGATGATGTATGTGTTTGGTGAAGAAGAAATTAGAAAAGTAATCAAACACTATCTAGAACATCATAATTATGCGAATGTTGAAACGAATGATCTTTATTTAGCGTTTCAGGATACATTAGGTATTACGCCAGATTGGTTTTTTGATCAATGGCTGTATCGTGGAGGTGAACCTCATTATAAAGTTGAGTATGATGATATCAGAAATGCAAATGGAAGAGCAACTGTTGTCCACGTAGATCAAATACACACAATGGATGAATTAACAGGTCCATTCAAAATGCCAATTGTATTTGATGTTTATTATAAAGATGGTACGAAAGATTCAAAAACAGAATGGATTTCATCATTAAGACATAATGTATTAATTCCAAATTCATCAAATAAAGATATTGCTTTTGTACTTTTTGATCCAGGCAGTAGAATATTAAAAAAGACTACATTCAAAAAGACATTTGACGAGTTAAAATATCATGTAATCAATGCACCGCATATGATAGACAGATATGATGCTGTTATTGCATTAAAGGATATGAATAATGATGGAAAAGAGCTTCTTTTACAACAAGTTTTTGAGAAAGAACAATTTTATGCAATAAAAAATGAAATTATTGCTCAAATGCATGAATTAGGTACTCCAAATGCATTAAATCTTATCACAAATGCCCTAAAAGATAAATCAGAAGATGTTCGCAAAGCAGCATTAAATGGATTAAAAACAATTCCACTGGAATTAAAATCAACTGTAGAACAATTATTAACAGATGAATCATATGCCATAATTACAACAGCATTAGAAAAATTATGCGATCAATTTCCTTCTTCAGCAGATTCTTATCTAGAAAAAACATCAAATGAATCTGGTTTATATGAACAAATATCGATTAAATCATTCGAGATTAAGGCTGGAAAGGGTGATCAAAAAGCCCTTGAAAAATTGATTGATTTTACAAGTAATGCATTTGAATTTTGGACTCGAAGAAATGCTATGAACTCCCTAAAACGTATCAATTATTTAAATGAATCTTTGATTTTACATCTTTTAGATGCTGCATGGAATCCTAATTCACGATTATCAAGTTCTGCAATCGAAGTACTTCAATACTTTTATCAGCAGTCACAGTATAAACAACTTATTCTTCAAGCAAAGAAAAGTCATAATGATTCAAAATCATGGCAAAAAGATGCTTGGGCAAAAATCATTCGTTAAAAAATACAATTACATTAAAATATTTTCTAATTTTGATATTGTTAAAACACACTTGTTCCACTATATGATTTATGGAGGTGATATTATGAAAACACTTTTTTCATCGATTGCAATGGCAATGTTGATTGTAGGGACATTAATCTTGTCTTCATGCAATCAAACAACTGAGCCTTCTACCGGAACTGCTACTCAATTATCTTTGTCTGATTTATATAATTCTGCGGGATATTCATGGTTTGAAGCCGAAAAGACATTATATACACCAGATGATTCTAAAATCAGAGATATTGCAGCTGAATTCAAAAATAAAAATCAAATGATTTACTTTTTTGTTAATCCTTCTTGTTCTTGTAATGGGACAAAAAAGACATTTCCCCATGCAATTCGAATTCTTAAAGATGCAGGCGTTCCTGATGCGAATATTGTGATTTATTCTATGAAGTCTTTTACCGATAATCATCCATTAAAAGATAAATTCACTTTACGTGGATTACCTTCAATATTTATTACTGTTAATGGTAATGCAAAATATTCAATGGAAGTAATTGATAATGTTTTATATGTATCTGGTGGTAGCAAAAAAGATGATAAGCCCTCAGATGCATTAGAATCAATAATGCTAGAGGGCTTTAAAAACTAAATTAACTGTATAGTTATGTATAAAGGGATATGTTATCATATCCCTTTATTTTTCATTATATGCTTATATCTTTTTAGTATATATGATATGTAAGTCTTCATCGCTTTTTAATACAGCTTGATTCCTAAATGTATAAGAATCCCTTAAGAGATTGCTTTCTATAGAGTTAAAAGCAGAAATACCATTTCCAATAATTATGGGAGCTATAAAAACATGCAATTCATCTAAAACCCCATATTGAAGAAAATTACTCATTAGATTACCACCGCATTCGGCAAGTATAGAGCCAATATGAAAAGTAGTATATAAAGACTTCAAAGTAGAAACAAGGTCTATTTTTCCAGAGTCATCTGTATCGCAGAATAAAAAGTGTATACCCTTTTTTTGTAAAGATTCAACCCTTGAGGATTCTTCCAACTCTTTAGCACAGCATATAATTGTTAAAGAAGCATAATCATCAGTAAATATATGTAAATGATCTGGCAAGCTACAATGAGTATCCAGAACAACTCTTAATGGGTTTCTACCTGGAACATCTCTGACAGTTAATGAGGGATTATCGGCCAAAGCTGTTCCTTTTCCTATTAAAACAGCATCTACTTCTGCTCTTAATCTATGGACAGTTTTTCTGCTTTCTTTTCCAGATATCCATTGAGATTCTCCACTTTTTGTAGAAATACATCCATCTATTGATTGAGCAATTTTACCAATGATATATGGAATTCCACTTACTATATGTTTGTTAAAAAATCTATTAATCCATAATGATTCTTCTGTGCAAATGTCCTGAATAACTTCTATTCCAGATGTTTGTAATAATTCAATGCCTTTGCCAGACACAAGCGGATTTGGATCTTTCATACCAATAACAACGGTTTTAATCCCTTTTTCAATCAATAAAGGAGCACAAGGTGGGTTTTTCCCGATATGCGAACAAGGTTCTAGGTTTACATATGCAATTGCTCCTGTTGGATCTTCAATACAGTGCTGTAATGCATCTGCTTCAGCATGAATGCCACCAAATTCTCTATGCCAACCTTCAGCTATAATCTTATTTTCTTTAACAATTACGCAGCCAACTCTAGGATTAGGACTTACTTTACCTGAACCTCTCAAAGCTAGCTTTAGGACTCTATTCATCATTTCTTGATGCTGATTCATTGAATTACCTATAAATGCAGAATAAGTGCAAATTAACAAATATGTTGTGGCCTAAACAATCTTGATATATGATATATATATTGGCATTCAGTTATCAAGATTTTGTTTGTCAATTGCTTACATTTGTCGCCATTAGTTCAATTAATTCTCTGATTAGAGCAATATATGAAAAGCATGACCGGGTATAGTAAAGCAGAATACCATGAAAAGGGGATTAGTGCCATTATAGAGTTAAAAAGTGTCAATGGCCGCTATTTAGAGACTTCTGTAAAATTACCTCGTAATTTATCACATCGAGAAATTGATATCAGAGAAATGATTAGAAAAGCTCTTAATCGAGGTACAATTTCTGCATTTATCGTTATAGAATCTGCCGAGGGAGATATCAGAATCCCTAAAATGAATCTTGAAAAAGCAATGGCAATTCATAATTCATTACTTGTGATGCAAAAACAATTACAGATTAAATCTGACATATCAATTGATAATATGCTTCAATTCTCTCAGCATTTTCTAGAAAATGATAAAGATGATTTGAGTGAATTACAATGGGAAATTGTTTGCGAAGCACTAAAAAAAGCATTAGTTGATTTAGAAATTTCTCGTGGAATAGAAGGGAAAGAATTAGCCAAAGATATGTTGTCTAGAGTAGATAAAATATTGCAAGATTTACTTATTGTTGAACATAAATCTGCTCAAAGAATTCCTGAAGAACGTGAAAAGATGCGACAAAAAATTGCTCTGCTTTTTGAAAAGGATGAGATTGATGAAATGCGCATTCAACAAGAAATTATCTTTTTAGCTGATAAATTAGATGTTTCAGAAGAATGTGTTCGATTAAGAAGTCATATTAAATTCTTTCATGAACTTGCAATTGAAAAGGATCCAATCGGAAGAAAATTGAATTTTCTATTACAAGAAATGAATCGAGAAGTAAATACTATTGGTTCAAAAGCAAATGATATCGAAATTTCTCATATCGTTGTAGGAATGAAAGAAGAATTAGAGAGAATTCGCGAACAAGCTCAAAATATTGAATAATCTTTTTCCATTATTGTTCAACTCATTGTAATGTCTATACATCTCATTGTATTATCTGCTCCAAGTGGTGCAGGAAAAACCACAGTAGCTAAACATCTACTTGGAAGTTTTCCTCAATGCGAATTTTCTGTTTCTGCTACTACCAGGCCCATGCGCTCTGGCGAAGAACATGGAAAAGATTATTTCTTTTTATCCTCTGAAGAATTCATTTCTTGTATTGAACAAGGTGACTTGTTAGAATATGAAGAAATATTTGGCAATTATTATGGTAGTCTTCGTTCGCAAACCCAAAAGAAAATTCAAGAAAATGCTGTGATCTTATTTGATGTGGATGTTCGTGGCGCTGTATCTTTACAAAAAGCATATCCTAAAGAAGCATTACTTATCTATATTGCTCCTCCTTCTTTACAAATTCTTGAAGATAGATTAATTAAACGAAGCACTGAATCTTTACAACAAATTCAACAAAGATTAAGTCGTGCTGCCATGGAAATGGAATATAGAGAGTATTTTGACCATATTATTATTAATGATGATTTGCAAGAAACATTAGCCAAAGCTACTGAAATCGTCCACAATGCTCTTTCTAACGAATAATATTTAAATACTACCGTGCAATTTCCATCCCTTATTGGCCATGCTGCCCAATTGTATAAATTAATAAAGAAATCTAATCAAAGTGCTGAATCATTAGCCTCAGAATATTTCCGCAGTAAAAAATATATCGGTAGTAAAGAAAGAAAATTCTTATCAGAGTTAGTGTTCGCATCACTAAGAACTTCTTCCCTTATAGATTATATTTCAGATCATATCTTACAATCATACCCTTTACAACAAAGTGATTATCAAAAAGAAATCATCGCTTGTTTATCTACTTGTATTATTGGAAATAATGAACAATATTTTACTTGTGAACATTTGATTCAACCCGCTTTTGGTTGTAGCTCTGTTCATGAAGGTATTGTGAATACATTAATGCAAAAAGCAGATTTATCTTCTGAAGCTGCTGCTCTTTGGATTGACAATGTGTGTAATCTCTATCAGCAATTATCCGTAACCGCAGAACAATATGCAGATGGTCTGCATAATGATATTGATACATTTTCTATCATATGCTGCATGCCAAAATGGATTATTGAATCATTTCAACAATCAAAAATGAACAATCGTTCTATTTTAACATTGTGTAAATCATTGTATAAAAGTGCAACTGTTGGCATACGAGTTAATAGTTTGGCAATTTCAAAAGAAGCGGCATTGCAAGTAATGCAGCAATATGGAATACGATGTCGTGTAGGACAATATGCGCCTGATGCTATCATCTTATTAGAACGTGTAAAACTACAAGACTTTCCATTATATATGAATGGCTCTATTGAAATACAAGATGAGGGAAGTCAATTAATATCATTAGCATTGAATCCTGAATTTGATTGGCGAATATTAGATTATTGTGCAGGTGCTGGTGGAAAGACATTGCATTTGGCTGCAATGCAACAAGATCAGGGTGAGATTATTAGTACAGATATAGAATTTTCGAGATTAAGAGAATTACATTTTAGGTCTGAAAAAGCTCAACTAAGATCAATTCATCTTGTATCTATGCAATCTAAATCAAGTAAAGATAAAAAACAGAAGCCATTGTCATATTATATAGATATGTGCGATGCAGTATTAGTTGATGCACCATGTACAGGAATGGGAACAGTAAGAAGAATGCCGATGATCAAGTGGCGATTAGAACCTAAGCATGTACAAAAGATAGTTGAAAAACAAAGTGATATTTTGCAAAAGGCTTCTGAATTTGTGAAACCTGGTGGAATATTAATATATGCAACGTGTTCATTACTTAAAGAAGAGAATGGTGATATAGTGCAATCATTTTTACAGAACAATCCAGATTTTATACCAGATTCATTATATCATGCATATCCACAAAAAACTATTGAAGCATTAGGTATCACAGAAACTCAATGTGATCTATCGTTATTTCCAAGTATTCATGGAACTGATGGATTTTTTGTTTCTAGGATGAGACGTAATGCTTAATTTAAGAAGGAAATACAGAGAGATTGAGAATGTCTAAAAAAGCACTGATTACTGGAATTACCGGACAAGATGGATCATATCTAGCCGAATTATTATTAAGCAAAGGATATGAAGTTCACGGAATTATTCGAAGAGCCAGTACATTTAATACACAGAGAATAGATCATATTTATGTGGATCCGCATATCGAAGGCTCTTCTTTGAAATTGCATTATGGTGATTTATCAGATCCTGGTATTTTAACTGAGATAATGCATAAGATTCAGCCTAATGAAATTTATCATTTGGGTGCACAAAGCCATGTACGTGTGTCATTTGATATGCCAGAATATACTGGTGATATTACTGCTTTAGGAACAACAAGAATTTTAGAAGCTATAAGACGCAGTGGAATTGATACTAAGTTTTATCAAGCATCTTCATCAGAATTGTATGGATCAGCGCCTGCTCCACAAAGTGAAACGACACCTTTTCATCCACAAAGTCCTTATGCAGCTGCAAAATTATATGCTTATTGGATGACGGTAAATTATAGAGAAGCATACAATATGTTTGCATGTAATGGCATATTGTTTAACCATGAAAGTCCAAGAAGAGGCGAGATATTTGTAACTCGTAAAATTACTAGAGCTGTTGCAGCAATTATTGCTGGTAAACAGGATACATTATACATTGGCAATTTAGAAGCAAAAAGAGATTGGGGTTTTGCCCCAGAATATGTAGAAATGATGTGGCTGATGCTTCAACAGGAAAAAGCTGATGATTATACAGTTGGTACAGGAAAAAGCTATACTGTAAGACAATTCATAGAATTATCATTTGCTTATGCTGGAATTACTATTGAGTGGAAAGGTAATGGTAAAGATGAAATTGGAGTTAATACCGCAAATGGAAATATTCTAGTAAAAATTGATGGAAGATATTTTAGGCCCACAGAAGTAGATTTTTTACAAGCAGATATTACCAAGGCAAAGCGTCAGTTAGATTGGGAGCCAAGAGTACTTTTTGAAGAATTAGTTCACATTATGGTTGATTATGATATGATATCATTAGGATTAATGTGTCCTGGAGAAGGAATTAAAGCTATGTCTAGTAAAGGATTTGATTGGATACATAGCACTCAGAATAAGTTAATAGATAAAAATATGAGACAAATTGGATAAATGAAAATATATCTATAAACAAAAAGAGCTCTCCACACGGAGAGCTCTTTTATTATATATTCGATATTATTAACGAGAATAAAATTCGATAACAAGAGGAATTTCACAAATAACAGGAACTTCTTCTCTTGGTGGTAAATAAAGGAATTTTACAGAAAAATCTGCTTTTGAAAGAGAAATATAAGGAGGAGGCACTGCAGCTCTAACTGCTTCTTGGAATGCATCCATTTTACGACTCTTTTCACGTACACTTACAATATCATTAGGCTTTACTAAATATGAAGGTACATTAACTGGTTTGCCATTAACTAAAAAATGACCATGATTCACAAATTGACGAGCAGAAGCCATTGAACGAGCCATTCCTGAACGGAATACTAGTGCATCTAAACGTGATTCAAGAATTTGAAGTAAAATATCTCCAGTATTTCCAGTTAAGCGAGCTGCTTTTTTGAAATAATTAGACATTTGGCGTTCATGGATATTGAATTGCAAACGTAATTTTTGCTTTTCAAATAATTGTTGTCCATAAACCGATAATTTACCGCGACGCTTTGCACCACCGTGTTGTCCTGGTGGATGGGGCTTGCGCTCCATATATTTGCGTGCTTTAGGCGTAAGTGCAATACCCAATTTTCTGGAATTGCGGATTTTAGGGCCGGTATAATTCATATAAACTCCATGTACCTAGCAGCGGGTAACCGGTATGTCTCCCGCGCAACATTAATAAAACCGCCATAAAGATATTCTAAAAAGAACAATTATGGTTGGTACTAAATTAGAAAGAGCGCAAAACTAATGTATTTATGATAAATAAACAACTATAATCTTTGCTTATTGATGTGATTTCAACCAGTTAGAAATCTCTGATACATGACCAGGAACTTTTACTTTAGAATATTTCTGTTGTATAATTCCTTGTGGATCGATGATGAAAGTAGATCGTTCTACGCCCATATATTTTCGTCCATACATTGATTTCTCTACCCACACTCCATAAGCTGAACAAATAGATTTATCTTCATCACTTAGAAGCATAAAATTTAGTTGATGATCATTAATAAATTTTTGATGTGATTTAACACTATCAGGGCTTACACCAATAATCACAGTATCTAATGTTTGTAAGCTTTCCATAGAATCACGGAAATCGCAAGCTTCTACAGTACAACCACTTGTATTATCTTTTGGATAGAAATAAAGGACAATCCATTTTCCTTTTACATCATCTAAAGAAAATGTTTCATTTAGGTGATTTACACCTGTAAAAGAAGGTGCTTTTGAAAGTATATCAATACTCATTTCGATATTTCCTTATAAAAAAAATGCCATGTGCTGTAACACATGGCATTTATAAAAAAGTTCGGTTTTTATTTTTGTAGAATGATAAGCTTAGATTGAGTTAAACCATGAGCATAAATAGAGCATTGATACATTCCATTTGGTAAGGAATTAATATTCAATGGGATTGAATGATATCCTGCATCTATAAATGAATTGAATGGTAATAAAACTATTCTTCCCATCATATCTGAAATAGAAATTTTGACTATTCCTGATTGAGCGATAGAAAAATTAGCAGTAGCTACTTGTTCTGTTGGATTAGGAATTATTGTATTAAATGAAAGAGTACCAGTAGAAGAAATATCATTATGTTCATCTATGCTGGTAGGGAATAATTTTACGCGAGTTGTATCTGAATAAATAGTATCGCATCCATTAGAAACTCTACACCAATATAATCCAGTATCTGCAATGGTACTATTAGATCTAGAGAAAATCTTGTCTTCATTTAATGGATCTTTCACACCATTATGGAACCACTCGAATGTAAATGGAGTTGCGCCGGCAGCATTCAGTGAAATTATGATTGTTCTACCAAAATTAGTTGTAAATAAACTTACTGGTTGAACTAATATTTCTAAAGCTGGTAAAGATTTAATGATTGCTGTTTCTGATGCACTTGTACCACAAACACCAGTTACAACTACTCTATAGCGTCCATCATATCTTGGGTCCATTTTTGTAATAGTATATGCGGAGTCTACAGCACCTAGAATATTAGTATCATTTCTTTGCCATTGATATTGAAGCTTTGCGCCTTCTGCTGTACAAAAAAGAGTAAGCGGTTTATTTGGACATGCATTCTTGGATTTTGGCCCTACTAGCACTGCAGTTGGTTTATTCAGTAATATTTTAATGATATCGGAAAAGAAACGAGCTTTACTTTCAAACACTGTTACTTCTAGAACATATTCTGATGATGTATCTGCCGGAGTGAGATTTTTTATTGAAAGATTTGGCGTTCTAGCACCAGAAATAATTTTACTATCCACTAAAGCTATATTATTCTTTTTCCATTGATATGCTAGTTGAAGTCCTGCAATTGTAGGAAACACTTTAGCTGATACCTGAACAGGCTCGCCTAAACAAACTGATGTATCTTTAGGTTGAGAAGAGAATAGTACTCCTGGCATAAAGATTCCTACTGTTTCACTAGTATCAATACCACATGCACCTTCTACTATAACTCTATAGCGCTTTCCGGTATCAGCAGGAGAAATATTCTTTATAGTTAACCTTGGACTATTTGCACCAGATATATTGCCACTATTAATAATAAATTCTGTGGTGTCTTTAAACCAACGATATAATACTTGATTGGACGGAGGAATTCCACCTGCTTCTGCTCCTACTTCAAGAATTGCTGTACCACCTTGTTGAACAAATTGTGTTTGTGGTTCGTTTAAGATGATAGTTTTAGTAGCTACAATTAATTGACAAATATTTGTTTGAATAGTATCTGCACCTGAATTTCCTGAAAGAACACAACGATAAAAACCTTCATCAAGCATTTTTATATTTTTAAATGATAATTCGGAACGTGTTGAGTCTTTGATAGGTACATTATCCTTAGTCCATTGATATGTTAAGTTAGCACCATTTGTAATTGTGGCATCTACTTTAAAAACTGCATTATTACCTAGGCAAGTTGAAACTCTTTGAGGCTGCTGAACAATCGTAATAACTGGGATAATTTCATCTGCACCCATATAAGAGCGAGTTCTGTTCTGGCCATCTATATCTTTAGGGACAATAGTTCTAATTGCAGAATTTCCATATAACAATTCATCAGTTAACTCTAATTTCATTAAATCTGATTTAAAAGCTACTAATTTAGATACTGAATGAGAATCCAAGCTGATTGGAGCTGCTTTCCAAAATGGTAAATCTGGAGGAAAGAAATCATTCACACCATCAGTTAATGCAGCTAAGGTTGTTCCTGAAGAATATAAATTATTATAATCAGAAATCATTTGTGGTCTTCCACTTATTGTATCATATGCATATAATACAGCATAACCACCACCAGAATTGTAGAAGATATTATTTTGAATATCTAATTTATTTCCTCGCATTGTTTCTAAAGCTGCTTTTCCGGGTATAGAGCTTTGAGAATGGAATGTATTATGATAAATTCTAGTATTTATAGCATTATTAGCATACATCCCAGTAGCAGAAGTAGAGGGAATACCGGCCTTTACAAGATTATTTGCAAATAGATAAGGATTAGCTGTATCACCTGTGATAGCAGATGTCCATATACCAGTTCCTGCTTTGATTTGAGAAATATAATTATTTGTAATTTTTCCAGAACCACTAGATTTTAAAATATTAATACCATTGATATTTTCATTATTTGCATTGATGATATTATTATTGATAATAGGTGCAATAGTATTTGCAATATGTATTGCAGTTGTTTTAACGGATGAGATATTATTATTTATAATTGATAATGCATTGCTTGCATTCGCCGAAGTATCATAAGGCATATAAATTGCATATCCACCACCTTTAATCTTACAATTTTGAATAGATAGAGAATCCGCTTTATTATCTTCAGAACTATAAATATTCTTGCTAGTTAATGCAGAAGAAACCTCTATTGAAGAATTTTCTATACTTATTCTTTTGGTGTGTTTATTAAGTACAAATACATTTCCATACACTGTACCAAGAGAAGTAAAATCTATTGAATTAAAGCGTATACCATCAGTACCATTTAGCATCATTACATAATTGTTTTCTGGGTATAATGATTCGAAAGAAACACTTGGTGGAGTAATAGCTTTTGAGTCTTTGATAATGACAATTGGTTTTGATGGTGAAGCACCTGGAATTTCTCCCATAGATATTTGGTCTACATAAGATCCAGATCTAACAGAAAAAGTAACTGAATCTAAAATTCCCCAATTATTAATATAAGAACAAGCTATTGCCAGGGTATTAAATTGTGGGGAAGCGCCACCAACTGTATATGTTCCTTTTAGCAGTCCAGGACCAGTCCTTAATATTTCAAAGTCATTTGCAGGATTTTCATCGCCTTGTCCATTTGGAAGGATACTTGTAACTTGAATATTGGTTAAAGTGGCTGCAGGAAAAGATACATTTCCAAGAACAACGGTTAATGATTGACCAGGCATAATCATTGTATATACATTTTTAACTGGCATTGCAGTACCATTAATGCGCCAGTCAATCTTTATACTATCAATCCTGAATTTACCATAATTCTTTACAACTGCTTTAACTGATTGAAAACCTGGATTATAAGGTACTGTGGGCATAATAACAGATGTAATTCCGGCATCATATCCACGGATATTTAATATTTGGGCAGCCATTACATCAAAGCCACCACGGCCTTTTAATACTGTTTTAGAAAACGATGCTTGATAACCAGTTGCCCCGGTAACAAAACCACCTTTATCAAAATTATTTGCAATAGAATGTACATATTCATCAGAAGAAGATCCAGCTCTTTGAACCCATGTAACTTTTGCCAAACTATCCATTAAAAAAACTGCGATATCTCTTTCACCTTGAGAAGATATACTAAATGTATCTATTGTCGCTGTATTTCGGATATTTGCTGAAACAATTGTATTGCCATCAAAATCTGATGATATTCCTGTACATTCATCATTTTCTGAAGAACCAAAGGTTTTCGCATAAATTACATTACCAAATTCATTGTATTTAGCCACAAAACCATCGGTTGCGCCAAATGTTGACGTAGTAATTGTATCGGCCTTCACAGCACCAGATACTGTGCCATTAAACATTATGTTTCTATTTGTATCATTAGTAATTTCATCTGCAAAATCATTACTGGTGCTACCAATTTTTTTCAACCATTGTTCTTGTAAATTTTCTAAAGCATATTTAACCAAAAATATATCGCTTCCACCGTAAGAAGTAGTAGAATAATTTCCAAAAGTAGCAGTACCATTAAAGGTACCAACCATATATAAACCAGTTGTATCGGTAATAAGCCCAGTAGAGTTAT